>CAIYSH010000342.1 GCA_903928755.1 uncultured Alphaproteobacteria bacterium
CATCGTCCGCCGCCTCCGCGCCGCACCGGACCTTCCCCCTGCCCGGGTGATCCTGTCTGCGGCCCTGGAGGTCCGCGCCCCGGTGATCCATGCCACCCTGGTGGTGGGGCTGGCCCTGGTGCCGGTCCTGATGCTGCACGGGCTTCAGGGGTCGTTCTTTGCGCCCCTGGCCGCCGCCTTCATCATTGCGACGGCAGCTTCCCTCGTGGTGGCCATCGTCATCACCCCACCCCTGGCCCTGCTGATGCTGCGCGAGGCCGACCTCGGAGAGGAACCCGCCTTCATCGCCAGACTGAAGGCCTGGCATGAAAGCCTGCTGACCAGGGCATCGTCCCGGCCGAACCTGGCCACCGGAGGAGCGATCCTTGCCGCTGTCCTTACCCTGATGGGACTTGGTCTCTTCACATCGGAACTGCTCCCCAGCTTCCGGGAGGGGCATTTCGTCCTCGGGGTTGCGGGACCGCCAGGGACTTCGCTTGGGGTCATGCGTACCTATGGTCAGGCGATCACCGCCGACCTGCTGGCCATACCCGGCGTGCAGAGTGCCGAGCAGCAGATCGGCCGGGCCGAAGGCGGCGAAGATACCTGGGGACCAGAGCGGAGCGAATTCCACGTGGAGCTGCACCAGGGCCTGTCCGGCCAGGCCCAGGACGGGATACAGGCGCGCATCCAGACGGCCCTCGACAGCTATCCCGGCCTGCAGACCGAGGTCCTGACCTTTCTCGGGGACCGGATCGGCGAAAGCCTGACCGGCGAGACCGCATCCCTGGCCATCGGGGTCTATGGTGCCGATCTGGACACCCTGGACCAGACAGCCGCACGGATCGCCACCGTGGTCGGCAAGCTTCCCGGCGCGGTGGACGTCAAGGTCGGAACCCCGCCCCAGACACCGGTCATCCGGGCAGACCTGGATATCGCTGCCCTCGGGCGCCACGGCCTGTCCCCGGCCGAGGTCCTCTCTGCCATCCAGGCTGCCTATCAGGGCGTCACGGTGGCACAGGTCTATCAGGAGACCCACGCCCTGCAGATTGTCGTCACGACCCCGCCCGACCTGCACCAGGATCCGGAGGCCGTCGGTGACCTGCTGATCCGTGGGACCGGAGGCCAGGTGGTGCAGCTGAAATCCGTGGCCAGGGTGCGTCTGGCCGAGGGCCGTACGGTGATCAGCCACGAAGGCGGACAGCCCCGACAGGTGGTCACCGCCAATCCGCCACCGGCCCGCGCCCAGGCGTTCACCGCCACAGCCCGGGCAGCCATTGGCCGGGAGGTGAAATTGCCACCCGGCGTCTATCTGCAGTTTTCAGGAACGGCCGAGGGGGCCCGGGCCGCCCGGCGTGATCTGGCGGTCAATGTGCTGGCAGCCCTGGGGGCCATAGCCGCCGTCCTGCTGATCGCCTTCCGGGACGGGCGCACAGTGGGCCTCATCCTCGGTACAGCCCCCTTTGCCCTGGCCGGGGGTGTGGTCGCGGTGGCCGTGACGGGCGGGGTCCTCTCCCTCGGATCCCTGGTGGGATTTGTCACCCTGTTCGGGGTCGCATCACGCAATGCCATCCTGCTGCTGTCCCACCTGGAACACCTGCTGACCGCAGAAGGCTGTGACTGGAGCCTGGAAACCCTTGCCCGGGCAAGCCGGGAGCGCCTGACCCCCATTCTGATGACCGCCCTGGTCACGGCCCTGGGGGTCCTGCCCCTGGCCGTGGAAACCGGTCAGGCCGGTCGTGAGATCCAGGGGCCCATGGCGGTGGTGATCCTTGGGGGCCTCGCCACCTCAACCCTGGCCAGTCTTGTTCTGCTTCCGGCCCTGATTTGGCGGTTTGGGCGTCGGCGGACGGTCTGACAAGAACCGATGCCCGCGCCTGACCAGTCCCGGAAACCTGCTTCAGGAAAAATGGTGCCGCCTAGGTGACTCGAACACCTGACCCCCGCATTACGAATGCGATGCTCTACCGGCTGAGCTAAGGCGGCCCTTCAGGCAGGGGCAAAACCCCCCGGAACGGGCTGTTTAGACTCTCTTGGTCCGCTCGCCAAGCCGCGTCGCGCAGGAACCTGCCCGGGACGGGGGTGTGATCAGCCGATGAGGTCCAGCAGGGTCGCCTCGAGGGGGGTTGCCGCCACCCGTGTCCAGGCCACGGCGCTCTGCGCCAGGGGCTGGACCGCCGCCCGGGAGAGCCCGGCAATGCCGAGCCGGGGCAGGGGATGGCGGGCCAGCAGGTCCGCAAGCACCTGGGCCGCCTTGGCCGAGTGGATCAGGGCGACATCCATGTCGGCCATCTGGGCCAGCTGGGCGTCGGTGAGATCGGTGGGACAGGTGTCATAGACCGGAATTTCCCGCGCCTCGATCCCGTGGGGCTTGAGCACCGAAACCAGGTCGCCAGCCGGTTCGAGGGCACCGGGATAGAGGACCACGCCGGTCAGTTCGCGTTTCCGCTCGATAATGCCCTGGGCCATGACCGAAACATCCCGGTCCGAGGACAGCACCCGGCGGAATCCCGCCGCCCAGGCTGCCTTGGCCGTGGCGGCGCCAACGGCAAAAACCCGGATCTGGCGTTCGGCACTGAGGGCACAGAAGGCCCGCACCCCGTTATTGCTGGTAAAGGCCAGGGCCCCGACACCGGTCAGGTCCAGAGGCTCGGCGGTCAGGGGCCGGACTTCCAGCAGGGGCATGACCCAGGGATCAAAGCCCCGGTCACGGACTTCGACCGCCGTGCTGCTTGCTGCGGGCTCGGTCCGGGTGATCCAGATCCGTTTGCGCCGGTCGGCCATCGGAAATCCTAACGAAGTGGGATCGGCCTTCCGTCAGGGGCGAACCTGTCATCGGACCGAATGGGGTTCTGGGGGTTCGTCAGGCTGCCCGCCTGTGGCGCCGGATCTGTCTCAGGGCAAACTGTGTTGCAGGTGTGTCCTTGGACGGTTTTGACCGGAAATCATAGGCCTCTAATTATCGGGCCTCTCATCGGGCAGGATGATCAGGTCGCCGCCTTCGGCCAGCAGGGC
>CAIYSH010000343.1 GCA_903928755.1 uncultured Alphaproteobacteria bacterium
AGGCCGCAGCCTTTATCGCCGTGCAGATCATCGGGGCGATCCTCGGGGTCTGGGCGGCCCACGCCATGTTCGCCGAGCCCATGGTGCAGGTCTCCACCAAGCTGCGGGACGGCCCGGCGCAGTTGCTGTCCGAGGTGATTGCGACCTTCGGCCTGGTGGCGGTGATCCTGGGGTCGGTGCGCTTCAAGCCCGAGGCTACGGCCTGGATGGTCGGGCTGTATATCACCAGCGCCTACTGGTTCACGGCGTCCACCTCCTTCGCCAATCCGGCAGTGACCATGGCGCGCAGCCTCAGCGACACCTTTGCCGGGATTGCGCCGACGTCAGCGCCAGGGTTCATCGTGGCCCAGCTGGTGGGGGCAGGGCTCGGCCTGGGGGTCATGGGCTGGCTGCTCAAGGGCAGGGACTAGCCACCGCTCACCCCGGCGGAGGCCGGGGTCCAGGTCGTAGGGCCGAGGGCTGAATGAAAGCCCGAGGAGCGGATTTTCCGGACATGGTGTGACCCAGGAACGGGATACCGGCCTCCGCCGGTATGACCGGTGGATGGGGTGTCTTTCCGGGATTAATGTTCTTCTTTTGTTCTTGACGACTGGAGTCGTTTCCGGTAAGGTCTGACCAAGTTGAGGGAGTGGGTCTGCGGCCAGGGGCGGGCCTCACTCTCCGACACATTCCAGACAGGTTGGAGGCTCCATGTTCAGACCACTCCTCAGGGGGCGGGCGGTTGCGCCTGCGCGCCTGCCAGATTGCGACTGTGCGGCCAGGCTGGCGGCGGTTGAGGCTCGATTGGCCATGGTGGAGGGGAGGTGCCCCCCAAGATCGCCAGCCAAGGCGAAAACCTCGTCCAGGGCGGCGCCAAAGATCCTGAAACCAGAGCCAGACCCGCCCCGGGACGCCCGGGGCTGGCCACAGGGCTATGAGGTGGAGGTCCGCCAATTCTGACGCACATTCCCGAAATCTGGCGGCCCAGGGACTATCAGGCCGGACTGATCGACTATCTGCAGAAGGGCGGGACAAGGGCCGATGTGGCGGCCCACCGCCGATGGGGCAAGGACGAGGTGGCCCTGCATTGGGCGGCCATGTGCATGGCGACGACGCCGGGGCTCTACTGGCACATGCTGCCGGAACTGGCCCAGGGTCGGAAGGCCATCTGGGACGCGGTCAATCCGCACACGGGACGCAAGCGGATTGACGAGGCCTTTGCCCGGCATCTGCGCACCAGCACACGGGACGCCGACATGAAGCTGACCTTTGCCAATGGCTCGGTCTGGCAGGTGGTGGGGTCCGACAGCTATGACCGGTTGGTGGGGTCTTCCCCATTGGGCGTGGTGTTCTCGGAGTGGGCGCTCGCCAAGCCCGACGCCTGGACCTATATGCGGCCGATCCTGGCGGAGAATGGCGGCTGGGCCCTGTTTCTCTGGACGCCCAGGGGGCGGAACCATGCGGTGCGGGCCTTTGAGAGCCGCAGCCGGGATGGGGAGTGGTTTACCCTCAAGGCGCCGGCCACCGAGACCTCGGTGTTTACGCCTGACCAGCTGGCCCAGGAAAAGGCCGACCTGATCGCTGAGTGCGGCTCCCAGGCCGAGGGGCGGGCAAGGTTCAATTCGGAATACATGGTGGCCTTCGACAGCCCGGCACCCGGTGCCTATTACGGCGAGGCGCTGGAGGCGGC
>CAIYSH010000344.1 GCA_903928755.1 uncultured Alphaproteobacteria bacterium
ACCATGGCCGCAATGGCGGCATCGGGGACCTGGCTCATATCGGCACCGGCGGCGGTGGCCGCAGCGCGGGCTGCGGCAATTTCCTGCGGCGTCATGTCGTCGGCCTCGGTGCCGGCCTGGACCTTGCGGGAATTGGCGACAATCGAGGTGCCGATATGACCGGGCATGACCACGGAACATCTGATGTGTGGTGCGGTGATACGCAGATCGGTGATCAGGGCCTCGGTAAAGCCCTTCACGGCAAACTTTGCTGCGGCATAGGAGGTATGCGGGGTGGTGGGACCGATGGTGGCCCAGAATCCGTTGACGCTTGAGGTGTTGATGATGTGCCCCTCATCGGCTGCCATCAGCAGGGGCAGGAAGGTGCGGACCCCAAGATAGACCCCGCCCCAGCACACGTTGAAGGTTTTTTCCCAGGCTTCGCGGCTGTCCCGGACCATGGAGCCGCCCCCGGCGATCCCGGCATTGTTGAACAGCAGGTGTATGCGGTCGAGCTGGTGCTGCGCCACCAGTTCATCACGGAACCTGATGAGCTGGGCTTCGTCGGACACATCGGCGACGTGCGCGGTGATCTTCGTGCCCTGGGGCCGACCATCAGAATCGCAGAGGGCAATGGTCTGGGCCATGTTCCTGGCGGAGACGTCACACATGGCCACATTGCAGCCCTCGGCCACCAGTTGGCGGGCCAGCTCCCGACCCATGCCCGTGCCACCGCCCGTGATGACGGCAGTCTTGCCTGCAAAATCCTTCATGGTGTTTCCTCTCCGCTCGATTTCCGGAAGTTAAGCGCCTTTCCCGCAGGTTCGCAAAGGTTCAATCAGAAAGTGGTCTTGACGCCGATAGGGGCAGCATCCGACCCTGCAGACGGAGGGCCTGACCATTTTTACCACCGCTTACCTTGTCCAGACCGCAGTCTCGGGGGTTGCCGTGCTCCTGCTGGCGGCCATTGCCGCCTGGGCGCACCTGGCAAAACCCATGCCCCCCCTGGACGGGGCCGAGGCCCGACGCCGGCTTGCCGACGAATTTCCGGGCAAGGCCCTGGATTGCATGTGGATCAGTGATGATGGCCGTGGCGCGGTCGCCCGCTCTGGAGGCCTTGCCCTGATCCTTTATGCTGTTGGGGACGGCTATGTCGCTCGTGACTTGCCCTGGGACCAGGTGGCGGCTTCTCCTGTGCAGGATGGCTGTCTTGCCCTGAAGCTGCACGATATGGCCGCCCCCCGTGCGAAGCTTGCCTTCGCGACCTGGCCTCTGAACTAGGATCGACCATGTTGCATGCTCCAATTGATCCCGTCACCCTGGCTGTCCCGTTCTTCATTCTGGCCATCATCCTGGAAATCGCCCTGGCCCGACTGGGCTGGGTGAAGACCCACTATGAGCCCAGGGACACACTGACCTCCCTGGCCATGGGGCTGGGGCGCGGCATTCCCGGGGTTTTGCTGGGCGGGATGATCTTTGCGGTTACGGTTGTGGTCTACAATCACCGCATCTTCACCGTACCCTTCGGCGCGGTCTGGGGCTGGGTGGCCATCTTCTTCCTTGAAGACCTGACCTATTACGGGTTCCACCGCTTCAGCCATGAGCGGCGCTTCTGGTGGGCAGCCCATGTCAACCACCACTCAAGCCAGCACTATAATCTCTCGACCGCCCTGCGGCAGACCTGGACCGGCGGCATAGCTGGAACCTGGTGTCTCTGGCTGCCCCTGGCCTGGCTGGGGTTTTCGCCGGCCCAGATCGCCATCCAGCAGGGGATCAGTCTGGTCTACCAGTTCTGGATCCATACCGAGGCTGTCGGACGCATGCCGACCTGGTTCGAAGCCGTGATGAATACGCCCAGCCATCACCGGGTCCATCATGCCCGCAACCCGCGCTATCTCGACAGCAATTATGCCGGAATCCTGATCATCTGGGACAAGCTGTTTGGCACCTTCCAGCCTGAACTGGACGAAGAGCCCTGCCGCTATGGCATTGTGAAGAATCTTGGTGATTTCAACATTCTGCGGGTGGCATTTCATGAGTGGATCGGAATGTTCGCCGATATTTCCCAGGCGAAATCACTCCGTGAGGTTCTGGGCTATGTTATTGGCCCGCCGGGCTGGAGCCCTGATGGCAGCCGTGACACAAGTGCCAGTCTCAAGGCCCGGTGGCGGGCCCTGCAGGCTCCGGCAGAATAGTTGCGTCAGATCACGGCGCAGTCGCGTAAACCGGTGCAAGCTCCGCACCGTTCCTGAATGAAGGCGATACCATGTCCGAACGTCCCCGCGCCAATCCTGCCCTCAGGCTGGCCTTCATCCGGCAGATCCATGTCTATGTGAGCGCCCTGATCGCGCCAAGCCTGTTGATGTTTGCGATTTCAGGGGGCCTGCAGGTTTACCGCCTGCATGAGAGCCATCCCGACTATCAGCCCCTGCCCATTGTCGAGAAGATGGGGCGCCTGCACAAGGACTCGGTCTTTGCGGCTGCGCCCAAACGCGAAAAACCGGAAAGCGCTGCGCCAGCCAGGACTGCCGGCGAGGCCGCCAAGGCCCCGCCAAAAAAGCGCGAGAAACCCCTGGGCGTCAAACTGATGCA
Source organism: uncultured Alphaproteobacteria bacterium (assembly GCA_903928755.1). Lineage (GTDB taxonomy): Bacteria > Pseudomonadota > Alphaproteobacteria > Caulobacterales > Caulobacteraceae > Phenylobacterium. Next base: position 2,572 of record CAIYSH010000344.1, read on the forward strand.
GGCCTACTTCGCCTTTGTGGCCGTTGGTCTTGTGGTGTCCACCGTGCTCGGCCTCTGGATGGGCCTGATGCATAACCGCCGCAAGGGCCTGGTTCTGGCCGCTTTGCTGGCCGGGGTCGCCATTCCGGTGGTCTTCACCCTGTTGTCCTGACGTCAGTCCGCCCATACCGTTCCTTAACGGTATGGGCGACGGCCCTATTCCCCAAGCCGGATCAGCATCTTGCCGTTGTTCTGACCGGAGAACAGGCCGATCAGGCCTTCGGGGCCGCGCTCGAAGCCGTCGAGTATGGTCTCCTGATACTTGACCTTTCCGGCCTTGAGCCAGGCGGTCATATCGGACTGGAACTGGGCGTTCAGGTGCCCGAAATCGCTGGCAACGAAGCCTTCCATCCGGACCCGGCCATAGATGATGTTGGAGAGGTTCCGGACCCCTTCGCCACCGCCAT
>CAIYSH010000345.1 GCA_903928755.1 uncultured Alphaproteobacteria bacterium
CAGGCCGCTATGGCCGGGGCAATTTGAAGCAGTGTCGGAAAGTTCGCCGTGGACTCACCAATGGCAAAGAAGGCGACATCATGGTCGGGGATATACTCGGGAAGGTCGCCATCGGGGGTGACATAGACGTAGTCGACCGTCGCGTCGGACCCGTTCAGCAGGAAATCCAGGGGGGTATTGGCCATGAGGTCACCCGGCGTCACGATGGCCAGAATTCTCAAGCCTCGTCCGTTTCCGTGGATGCGCCTGAAAAGGCGTGTCATTGAGAGCGCCTGATCCTGCAATTCAAGAGCAGGTTCCATCTGTCCGGTCAGCATGAGCATCATGGACATGTTCAGAATGGCACCGGCGTCTGGCGGCGTATTGCTGGCAGCCTCGACAAGTGAATTCCAGACCGGATTCAAATCCTCCTGGTCAAAAACCATCTGGGCGAAGACGGCCAGCCCGACGATGCCCGGTACACCGTCCGCATTGTCCGTCGCGTCGCCTGTTTTCACGGCCTTGTCCTATAGTTCAAGGTTACCTGGAAGACGTCGGTCGCCCAGTTCGGGTTGGCGTTGGAATTTGACCTGCTGCCTAGTGCCCGCAGCCGTCTGATTTGTCGACACCCATCAGCAGGGCGCTCTGTTCGGGGGCAGAAATCAGGCACGTCGAACCTTCATCGGCAGGGGCTGGCGGATCATTTCACCCTTCATCACGCCAAAACCCCCATTGGCTGAAAGGGGCATGGCCATGATCTTCTTCACGACATCGAGCCCTTCGGTGACATAGCCGAAACAGGCAAAACCCTTGTTGTCGCCCTTCTGGGACGGGTCGGCGTCGAGATAGCTCTGGTCGCCGACGCAGATGAAGAAGTCAGAGGTCGCGGTTCCCGGTGCCCGTCGTCCCATGGAGATGGCACCATTGGTATGCTTCAGGCCCGTCTTGATCGTGGATTCATGGGCAATGGGCTTTCTCAGATAACGAGGGTCATTCTGCAGGCCTCCCTGCACGACACCGAAGTCGAAATCCTTCGCACCTTCCGGCCGCGAAGACCGGTAGAACGTGGCATGATCAAGCAGCTTGCTGTCGATATAGGCGAGGAAATTGGCTGTCGTGATCGGGGCCTTGTCCGGCCGCAGCTCCAGGTCGACGCTGCCAAGCCGTGTCTGGATCTGGATTTTGACGGGCCCGACCGCAGCCAGGGCCCTGGTTGTCATGGCGAGCCCTGCACCGCCGCCAATCAGGAACCGTCTTCTGAGCATTTGAGTCCTTATCCTTCAGAGGCTGATACTTATGTTCCAGATCAATGCCGTCGGAGAGGATTGGCTGGACACAAACGGCAAGGCCGACTCACAAAGCCTTGATATCCGGTATTTTCCTTACCGCCTGTCTAAACCGCAATATCCTGCGTATCTGAATTGTCATCATCGGAGAACATGGATGAGCAGACTGCATCTGGAACGTCATCTTGTTTCCCGGATCGGCTGGCTGAGGGCCGCCGTCCTCGGTGCCAATGATGGCATTGTTTCGACCGCCAGCCTGATCGTCGGCGTTGCTGCAGCGGCAGGAAAGCCGACTGAAATTCTCGTTGCCGGTGTCGCCGGTCTGGTGGCCGGGGCCATGTCCATGGCGGCTGGAGAGTATGTTTCGGTCAGCTCGCAATCGGATACCGAACATGCTGACCTGGCACGCGAGCGCGCGGAACTGGCAAGCGATCCGGTGGCCGAGGCAAGAGAACTGGCGGCCATATACATGCAGAGGGGGCTGGATGCCGAGACCGCGGATCGGGTCGCCGAGCAACTGATGGCCAGGGATGCGCTCGGGGCTCATGCTCATGACGAGTTGGGAATTTCCAGTATGACAACGGCGCGGCCCATTCAGGCGGCCCTGACCTCGGCAGCAACCTTCACGGCCGGGGCCGCTGCCCCCCTGCTGATTGCGGCTCTGGCTCCGGTTTCGCAATTGGGCCCACTTGTCAGTATCGGCTCTCTCTTTTTCCTGGCTGTGCTCGGCGGAGTTGGTGCAGCAGCGGGAGGCGCCGCAGTCATGAAGGCCGCGCTGAGGGTGACATTCTGGGGTGCCCTTGCCATGGCGGCGACGGCGGGGATCGGGATGCTGGTCGGCACCAGTGTCTAGATCGCGGGAAATCAGTTTGAATTTATTTATTTAAATAATTCAATATTTTGAACGAAAATTCTCATGATTTTCCCGGGCATCTGCCAGGGGTGGCTTCAGGCGGCTGACCTGGCCCGATCACTTTCGAAAGTCACGCTGACTTCGAAATCGTTCAACATGTCGATCATCTCGTCCAGGGAAATTGACCTGTTCACGCCAATGGGAAAACGGAAGCGCCAGAAGCTCATTATGTGTTGCAGGGCCCCGAGGCGTTCCCCCAGCTCATGGAACATTTCCGGAGCAGAAAGCAGAAAGGCGCGGAAGGATTGGGGGCGCCCCTTCAGGGTCAGCTCCTGGTAGGCATCGTCATAGACCCTGAGCGATTTCTGTACGGTTTCGCAGGCAAGATTGATGGCGCGTGTCAGTCGCGCCTGGCTCTGCCGGACATAGGCGGTTTCATCAACGCTCAGCGTTCCAACAGGCTTCAGGCGCGCCATTTCGGTGATGATGGGCCCGATTTCCGCGAGGATTTCCGCGAGCTGCCACTTGTAATAGATGAAGCCCTTCCAGCAGAACATGCCTTCCATGAAGTCGGCCTGATTCATGCCCATGCTGTCACGCAGGGGGGCCAGTTCGTTATCTGAAACATCGCCCAGGAGCTTTGCTGCCAGCTTGTGGGCCTTCTCGTTCATCCTGCTGCTGCCGGCGCCGAAAGAAACGCCCACCAGGGGTTCGACCTCCCGCCTTGCAAAGTCGGTCATGCGACGCAGGTCTGCGTCGGCCAGTTCAAAATAGCAGGGATCGGGATTGAACCCCCCTGCCATCAACCGCTCACGCAGGAGGAACGGGTCAAGGGAGGGAATGCTGTCCAGCAATTGCAGCAGGAGGTCATCTGGGTCTCCGTCCCGGACACTGAGTTCGGCCAGACATTCAGCATAGTTGGTCTCACCAACAAAGAAGGACCGCGCTCCGGATTTCAGGTCGTGAACATCCATGGGCAGTATGACCTTTGTGGCCACAAAGACCCCATGAGGGAAGAAGTCGCTCTCATGGGCGCGAAGTCGGTGCTTGACGATGATGCTGCGATTGAGAACGTAGTTCTGAAACAGGGGGTTGTTGCGATAACCATCCTCATTCCGGTTTGCTTTCCAGATTGCGATCAGATTCAGGGTGCGGGTTGAGGAGCCATTGGTTTGAAGATTGGCCAGGTTTCTCACCGATCTGTCGACCACGACATGCTTCCATTCTCAATGGGCAGGATGCGTTTTGCATCGAATGCTGTTGACCTTTAAAGCCAAACTCCAATTGTCCGGTTAACAGGCTGCTGGAGCCGATGAACTCTTTGACCTTCCTCTTCGGGAGGTGGACACTGATCCTTTCCAATCAGGAGCCTTTTCATGGCGATTTCACTTTTTGACGTCAGCGTGGCGTCCTTCCTGCAGACCCTTTCGGGGGTCTCGGCCACTCTTGAAAAGGCCCGGGCGCATTGCGAGACCAATGACCTTGATGCGGATGAATGGGTTGGTTTCAGGCTCGCCGCCGACATGTTGCCTTTTTCTTTCCAGGTGATCTCGGTCGCACATCATTCGATCGGAGCCATTGAGGGCGTAAAGGCGGGCATGTTCTCACCGGGCGGCCCAAGCCCGGAGCCGGGTTATGCCGGCCTGCAGAAGGTGATTACCGATGCACAGGCCAGCCTCTCCGCCCTGACCCGGGACGAGGTCAATGCGCTCGAAGGCAAGGATGTCGTCTTCAAGCTTGGCGAGATGCAGATGCCCTTTGTCGCCGAGGATTTCCTGATGAGCTTCTCGCTGCCCAACCTGCATTTTCACGCTACGACCGCCTATGACATCCTGCGTCTGAAGGGGGTGAAGCTGGGCAAGCGCGACTATCTGGGACCACTCCGCATGAAGCGCTGACCGGCCACATGTGTAACGAGTACCAGTTGAAGCTCAATCGCGGTGCCTATGACGTCACCTTCCGTCAGGTCGGAATTCCGTTTGCCTGGGCCGATGCAGAGCCGAACCGGGATCTTGCAGACCCCTATCGGCCGACAAACCGTGCGCCCATGATCCGCCCTGTCGACCCGGCCCATCCGAGGGCCGGGCTCGAGGGGGTGGAGCGGCGGTGGTGGCTTGTGCCCCATTTCCACCGCGGCCCGGTTTCGGACTGGAAATCCATGTGCACCAATGCGCGGATAGAGACGGTCGATACAGCGCCGACCTTCCGTGAGACCTATCGCCACCGTCGTGCCCTGATCCCGCTCACCAGCTTCATCGAGTACGATGCGCCCGCCGGCTGGAAAAAGGGGCAGCCCAAGCGGCGCTGGGAAGTCAGTTGGATGTCGCAAGGCTCTACGGACCAAGTGCGTTTCTTCGCTGGCCTGTGGGATGTGTCCCGGCCCAGTGATATGGCCGAACCCCTCGAGAGCTTCACATTTGTGACCGGGCCCAACGGTCCAGATGTTGCTGCCATCCATGACCGTCAGCCTGTGGTCCTTACCCTGGAGCAGGGGCTTGAATGGCTGGATCCTGACGGTCCGGGCAAGGACGGACTGGTGACGGACACCCCGGCGGGGACCTATCTGGTGAAGGAAAGCCCCAGAGCCAACATCATATCGCGAGAGCTTCGCCTCGCGCTCTAGCTCATTTCCCTTCCGGAAAAATCCTCTCCGGGACAAACCAGGGCTCTGATCCAAAGACCTGACACGGGTCGCACAGGAACCGCACCCCGCTCCGGCCAGGGCAAAAGGCAGGGTAGTCTGCGCGAATTCCTGCCTGTCGAGGCCTTTGTGGGACTTGCGCAAGACCGCAGACGGCATCAGTTAGATGGGGCAGAACTTTGTCTGCCGTCACCGTCAGAACAGGCGTGTCTTGAAACCCCCGTCAGACCCTCCCACGGACCCTACAACCGAACCCGCCTCGACCCGGATCCGCAAGCGGATCCAGAAGGCGCGCAAGCGGTTCAACGCCAATGACAATATCGCCGCCTTCCTTGAGCCAGGCGACATGGACGCCCTGCTCTCCGAAGTCGCAGACAAGTTCAAGGGCGTCCTTGAGAGCCTGGTGATCGACACCGAGACGGACCACAACACCCACGACACGGCCCGTCGCGTGGCCAAGATGTACGTCACCGAGGTGTTCCGCGGTCGCTATATGGAACCCCCGACCGTTACGGAATTTCCGAACGCCGAGGCCCTGAACGAACTGATGATTGTCGGTCCGATCACGGTGCGCAGCGCATGCAGTCACCATTTCTGCCCGATTATGGGGCGGCTGTGGATCGGGCTCATGCCCAATGAGCATTCCAACTTGATCGGACTGTCCAAATACGCCCGTCTTGCGGAGTGGATCATGTCGCGCCCCCAGATTCAGGAGGAAGCTATCGCCCAGATGGCCAATGTCCTGATGGACAAGGTGCGGCCGGACGGCCTGGCCATTGTCATGGAGGCTGACCATTTCTGCATGCACTGGCGTGGGGTGAAGGACAGCGAAACCAAGATGATCAACAGCGTCATGCGCGGATCCTTCCTTAAGGACCATACCCTCCGCAGCGAATTCCTGTCCCTCCTGAACCAGAGAAAGTGAGGCTCAGATGCTCGTCCGTTGCCTTTATGCCAGCCGCCCGGTTGCCAATGCTTCCCCCGCCGATATTGAGAAGATTGTCGAGGTGGCGCGCAGGAACAATCCCGCCATCGGCGTGACCGGCATGCTCTGTGCCTCGGAAAGCCTGTTCATCCAGGTACTCGAGGGCGGCCGTAATGAGGTGTGTGACCTCTATTCAACCATCGTCCGGGATGCCCGTCACGATCAGGTGCGTCTGCTGGTTTATGAGGAAATCACCGAGCGCAGGTTCGGGGCCTGGACCATGGGCCTAGTTAGCATTGCCAAGCTGAACCCGTCCCTGGTCCTGAAGTATTTCAAGCATGTGGAACTGAATCCTTTCGAGTGTTCAGGACAGGCAACCCTGGCCCTGCTGACCGAGCTCATGGCTTCCGCCTCGGTGGTCAATCGCGGCTGAACGGGATTTTGACTTCCATCAAGGTGAGGGTGCGGCTTCTTTCGGAAGACGGGTCATGTCTGACGCACAGCCTGAGACGGAAGTAGAGACCGGGACGCCATTTAAGGTGATTGGCGGCGAGCCCACGGTGCGCCGGATCGTCGGGCGGTTTTACGACCTCATGGAGTCTGATCCGGCCTATGCAGAGCTGCGGGGTCTGCACGGTGTTGATCTTGAACCCATGCGGGCCTCACTGGCTGGATTTCTCTCAGGGTGGCTGGGTGGGCCCAGAACCTGGTTCGAGGCCAATCCGGGGCGTTGCATGATGTCAATGCATGCATCAGTGCCAGTAACCGCCGATTCGGCGGCGCAGTGGACTCATGCCATGGCGCGTGCCTTGCAGGACGCCGGGTTGGATCCCCTGATGGCGAAGCTGATCAATCAGGCCTTTGCCAATATGGCCCGCAACATGGCGGGGCGAGGCTGAAGGCATTCAGACGCGATCCAGATGCTGCACCCGGGCGGCGGCCAGGACGTCCGGGGAGAGAAGGCGCGCATTGATCCCCATGCGGTCATAGGCTGGATCCACATCGGCCCAGTATATGACGCAACCACAGGTCCTGCACCGGTGGAAAATGATCTGGTGATCCCCCCACTGGTAGCGATCTGTCGGCCCCTCCGGCATATGAAACCTGACAGCGCCAGGTGAATAGTAAGCCCAAAGCACACCGTAACGCCGACAGATGGAACAGTTGCAGTCGGTCACGGTCTCCGGTGCCGCCTCGAGGGCCATGCGGACGGCGCCGCAATGGCAGGAGGCTTCAACCGGTTCAGTCATTATAGGCTTTAAGGTCCTCGGCCCGGGCGCGCGAGGCTTCCGTGTCACAACGCAGTCGGGCGGCCTCCTTGACCAGGGGGTCTGTTGAGGCCTCAGCCGCCTTGATATTGCAGTCTGCGGCCTTCTTCTTGATCCAGGCGCGCTGGATTTCCAGAATGGACCCCCGTGTCTCCGGATCCAGACTTCCCCAGACCGCATTGAGCGTCTGGCTGGCCAGCTTGTTTTCGGCCATTGCAAGGTCAAGATCGGCCTGGTTCTGTTGTGCCGTCTGCTGGGTCGCCTGATCGAGTTCGGCCTTGGCCTCGTCGACCACTTTCTGGAACCGGGCCTGGATGGCGGGCAGGATGATATGGGCGCTGACCAGCTGGCTCAGCGCATCGAACATGGTCCCGTAGTTTTCGATCTCGCCATAGGTCTTTTTGCGGTCGTCTGTCGGCTGAACCGAAAAGGAAATCTTGTGGCGGAAGGTATCTGCAGCCCGCTCATAGCCAGCCCCTTCCATACCCTTGGACGGCAGGTCGAATTCCAGGTCCTGGGCTGCCTTGTCGGCATCGGCGATCATGTTGAGGGGGACGACAACCTTCAATGATCCTTCGCAGAACTTCTTGCTGCTGTTGGGGTCACTTTTGGTGGTCCGGATATCCTCTATGTCCAGCTTCAATTGGGCGACCGTCGCACGGACCTTGGACTCAAGGGTCTGGTCGACGACCTCCTGCTCTCCAGCCTTGACCTTTGCCGCCTTGACCAGTTCGTCGGAAATCAGGCTGGTTATGACATCTTTCGAGGCTGCGCTGTCACAGCCCAGGGGCGCGAGCTTGCTGCAGCCCGCCGCACTGAGGCTGACACACACAATGGCAATACGTTTCCAGTCCATAGTTCCCCACCTAACCAAAAACAGCCCGGACTTCGTAGTTCAGCACAAATCAGGTGCCAAGGGGGGTTAGACCAGTCCCTTGCCTTCCTCGCCGATGACGCTGCCGATATCCTGGCCATCGTCTGCCAGGATCATTTCATTATGCGCCTTTCCGGACGGGATCATGGGCAGGCAGTTTTCTTCCTTGGTCACCCGGCAGTCGAACAGGACGGGCTTGTCGCAGGCAATCATCTCCAGGATTTTTGCGTCCAGTTCGTCCGGGGTTTCCGCGCGGATCCCGACCCCGCCAAAGGCCTCTGCCATTTTCACGAAGTCTGGCAGGCTGGCGGAATAGGAGTGCGAATAGCGTTCGCCATGCAGCAGTTGCTGCCACTGGCGGACCATGCCCATCCATTCATTATTCAGGATGAAGATCTTGATGGGCAGGCCGTGCTGAACCGCGCAGCTCATTTCCTGCATGGTCATCTGGACGCTGGCATCGCCGGCAATGTCGATGACCAGACTGTTCGGGTGGGCCAGCTGGACGCCGATGGCGGCAGGCAGACCATAGCCCATGGTGCCCAGCCCGCCCGAGGTCATCCACCGATTGGGTTCCTCGAAGTGCAGGAATTGGGCCGCCCACATCTGATGCTGGCCCACCTCGGTGGTGATGTAGGTGTCATGGCCCTGGGTAAGGGCCTGCAGTCGCTCCAGCGCATATTGCGGTTTGATGTGTTTGGCATCGGGGCTGTAGCGGAACGACTTCCTCGCCCGCCAGGCCTCGATCTGCGTCCACCAGTCGGCAAGAGCGGCCTTGTCGTTCTTCAGCTTCCGGGACTTCCAGACAGCGATCAGGTCTTCCATGACACTGCCAGCATCCCCGACAATGCCGATATCGGCTCTGACATTCTTCGAGATGGAAGAGGGATCTATGTCGATGTGGATCTTCTTGCTGCCGGGTGAAAATGCGTCCAGGCGACCGGTGACCCGGTCGTCAAAGCGTGCGCCGACACAGATCATCACATCGCAGTCGTGCATGGCATTGTTGGCTTCGAAACTGCCGTGCATGCCCAGCATGCCCAACCATTGGGGATGGCTTGAAGGGAAGGCACCCAGACCCATCAGGGTCGAGGTCACCGGTGCCCCGGTCAGGCTCGCCAGGTCGCGAAGCAGGGCGCTGGCCTGGGGCCCCGCGTTGATCACGCCCCCGCCGGTGTAGAAGATCGGCCGTTTGGCACCAGCGATCAGAGCCGCCGCCTGGGCGACCTTGGCGGGATCTCCCTTGGTGCGAGGGGCATAGTTGTGGGCATGTTTCACGGCCTTGGGGCCCAGATAGACACCTTTGGCGAACTGGACATCCTTGGGAATGTCGATGACCACCGGCCCTGGCCGGCCGCTGGTGGCGATATGGAAGGCCTCGTGCAGGACGGCTGGCAGGTCAGCGACATTCTTGACCAGATAGTTGTGCTTGGTCACCGAGCGGGTCATGCCGATGGTGTCGCACTCCTGGAAGGCGTCCGTGCCGATCAGGTGCGTGGCAACCTGCCCCGTGATGACCACCATGGGTATGGAGTCCATCAGGGCGTCGACGATCCCGGTAATGGCGTTGGTCGCACCAGGGCCGGAGGTCACCAGGACCACGCCGGGCTTGCCGGTCGACCTGGCATAGCCCTCGGCGGCATGGGTCGCCCCCTGCTCGTGTCGCACCAGAATGTGCCGCAGTTTGTCTTCCCGGTCGAAAAGGGCGTCATAGATCGGCAGGACTGCACCGCCCGGATATCCGAACAGCACTTCTACGCCCTGATCAATCATGGCCTGGACCACCATCTCGGCACCCGACATGATGTTCTGCTCTGCGGAGGCCGCATCAGCGGCTTGAAGGGTTTGATGGACAGTCATGGTCTTGGCCTGGGGAAAAGGGCATTAAAAAAGGCCCGCTGGGGGCCCGGTTGCAAGCGACCTTTCACGGACTGATATCAGTCCGCAGCGGGTCGCCATACGAGTACGAGGGTCTGACGCAAGGGTCTGCTCCGAAATCCTGAGCGCATGAAATGCCATGCCCCGCAAGGGCCGTCAACCCGCTGGCCGGGGGTTGATTTCACCCGATCAACAAATTGAGGGCTGCAAGCTGTGCCTTTGGGTCCAGGTCCTTGATGCGGGGCCAATCAGCCATCTGCCCCCGCGCCCAGGTTGTCTGGCGCTTGGCATAGCGACGGGTCTCCATCTGCGCCGCGGCGATGGCGGCCTCGAGACTGAGTTCGCCACGCAAGTGGGCGGCCAGTTCGCGATAGCCGACGGCCTTCAGGGCCGGGAGGTCCGGTGACAGATCCCGCGCTGACAGGGCCGCAACTTCCTCAAGGGCACCCGCCGCCATCATACCGACAAATCTGGTATCGCAGCGGTCGTAGAGGGCCGCTCTCGGTGGCTCCAGCAAGACGCCGCGCCAGGAGCCCTGCGGCAGGGCTCCGGCATTGTCGGCCTGCCAGTCGCTCA
>CAIYSH010000346.1 GCA_903928755.1 uncultured Alphaproteobacteria bacterium
GAGCGTGGCGGACCCGGTCTGGGCCTGGCTTTGGTCAAGTCCATGGTCGAGCTGCACGGAGGATGGGTCGCCCTGGAAAGCGCGCCCGGTGCCGGGGCAGCCTTTACCTGTCACCTTCCGGAAGGTGCCCAAGGCGCAGCAGGACATCCGGAGCTGAAGTTCTAGGCTCTAGAGATCGGCGCCATGTTGAAGCGCCTCGGGCGCTGCAGGACATCCCGCAGCGCTGCAAGGCCTCTTTAGTGCTGGCTTTCCGGCAGGCGAACGACAAGACCGTCCAGAGCGTCAGTCACCTTGATCTGGCAGGCCAGGCGGCTGTTGCCTTCGACGTTCTCAGCGAAGTCGAGCATGGATTCCTCCATGGCAGACTTGTCGCCGGTCTTGGCCAGCCAGGCTTCGTCCACATAGACGTGGCAGGTGGCGCAGGCACAGGCCCCGCCACAGTCGGCGTCAATGCCGGGAACATTGTTCTTCACGGCACCTTCCATGACGGAAAGACCGGTCTTGACGTCCAGGGCGTGCTCGGCGCCGTTGTGCTCGATATAGATGATCTTGGCCATGGGCTCCCTCATGCCGCCTTTAAGCGGCGACCTCTTTCATGGAAATGGATGTGTCTGCAAGTCTTGCCGTGTTTACAGGCTTGCGGTTTCCGATCAGTTGCCGACCCATCATGAATTCTGGCGGCGAATTTATGGCTTCCACCGATTGCAGCTGGTCGCCCTTCAGGTGGAATATGGCGAACTTGTTGCTGGACGGGTCACCACGCACCAGAATCCGGTCAGCATCGAAGGGGTATCCGGCTATCTGCAGCTTCAGGTCATATTGATCCGACCACTGCCAGGGCGTCTCGCCTGCAGGCGCCGGGCGGCCGGTAATGGCGCAGGCTGCCTGCTTGGCCTGTTCCAGGGCGTTGGGCACGCTTTCCATGCGGAACATGCGGTTGTCGTAGATCGGCATGGGCCGCTGGGCGACATCACCAATGGCGAAAATGCTGGGATCCGACGTCCGGGCTTCCAGATTGACGACGACACCCCGGGCACAGTCAAGGCCGGCCTCCCTGGCCAGCTCCTCATTAGGCGCGACGCCCACGCCGACCAGAACCAGATCGCAGGCAATGGTTCGGCCATCAGCCAGGGTGACGCCGGTGACCTTGCCGTCCTTGCCGGCAAAGCCGGTAGCGCTGGCGCCCAGCTCGAACTTCACGCCCCTGGCCTCATGATAGGTCTGGAAAAAGGTCGACAGGGTTTCACAGGCCACCCGGGCCAGGATGCGGGCCTCGCGCTCCAGAATGACCGCATTGGCACCCAGGGCGCGGGACGACGCTGCGGCCTCCAGGCCGATATAGCCGCCACCGACAATGGCGACGGTCTTGCCGGGACCAAGGGCAGACTTGAGGGCTTCGGCGTCTGCGGCTGTGCGCAGTTCCAGAACGCCATCGAGGTCCGCGCCGGGAATCGGCAGACGGATAGGCCGCGCCCCGGTGGCGAGAATTGCGGTGTCGTAGGGCAGGCTCGATCCGTCCGACAGGGTCAGGATCTTGCCTGCACGATCAATGGCGGTCACCCGGACATTGGGGCGGAAGTCGATCCCATTGTCGGCGTAGAACTCCAGGGGCTTCAGGGCCAGGGAGTCGGCGTCCGCCTCACCCTTCAGCCAGGCCTTGGACAGGGGCGGCCGCTGATAGGGGGGAATGGGTTCTTCCCCGATCAGGGTGATCTGACCCTGGAAATCATATTGCCGCAAAAGAGCCGCCGCCGTGCCGCCGGCATGACCGGCGCCGATGATCACGATATGGGCTGGCTTTTCGCTCATCTTCTTCCCATGCGCAAAAATGACGGACGCGTCAACTTACCGAACGGTGTTCGGATATCAGACGACGCGATCGGCCAGCATCTTCTTGACCTCGGCAATGGCCTTGGCCGGGTTCAGGCCCTTGGGACAGACCTGGGCGCAGTTCATGATGGTGTGGCAGCGATAGAGCTTGAAGGGATCCTCCAGGGCGTCCAGACGGTCGCCGGTCGCCTCGTCGCGGCTGTCGATCAGCCAGCGATAGGCGTGCAGCAGGGTGGCCGGGCCCAGGTACTTCTCACCGTTCCACCAATAGCTGGGGCACGAAGTGGTGCAGCAGGCACAGAGGATGCACTCATAGAGGCCGTCGATCTTTTCGCGGTCTTCCGGGCTCTGCAGCCACTCCCTTTGCGGCTCGGGCGAGGTGGTGTGCAGCCAGGGCTCGATGGAGGCATACTGGGCGTAGAAGTGGCTCAGGTCCGGGATCAGGTCTTTCAGCACCGGCATGGACGGCAAGGGCGAGATCTGGCAGTCGGCACCAGGGGTTTCCGCATGGCCGTGGGTGCAGGCCAGGGTGTTGCGGCCGCCCACATTCATGGCGCAGGACCCGCAGACCCCTTCCCGGCACGACCGGCGGAAGGCCAGGGTCGGATCCATGGTGTTCTTGATATGGATCAGAACATCCAGGACCATGGGGCCGCAGGCGTCGACGTCGACGTCATAGGTGTCCCAACGGGGATTTTCCGAGGTCTCGGGATCATAACGATAGACCTTGAAGGTCTTGACCTTGGCCGCCCCTGCGGGCGCCGGGTGGTGGCGGCCCTTCTGGACACGGGAGTTCTTCGGCAGGGCGAGTTGAACCATCAGACGATTTCCTTGGAGTCACCGAAGCCTAGTACACCCGCGCCTTGGGCGGGATGTAAGCGATGTCGTTGGTCATGGTGTAGTCGTGCACCGGGCGATAATCGAACTTCACCTTGCCGGTCTTGTCGTCGAGCCAGGACAGGGTGTGCTTCATCCAGGTCTTGTCGTCGCGATCGGGGAAGTCCTCGTGGGCGTGGGCCCCGCGGCTTTCGGTGCGGTTGTGGGCGCTGGTCACGGTGACCATGGCCTGGACCACAAGGTTTTCAAACTCCAGGGTCTCCACCAGGTCGGTGTTCCAGATCATGCCGCGGTCCGAAACCTTGAGGTCCGTCCGCTTGGCCTGGACGGCCTGCATGCGCTTGACCCCATTGGCGAGGCTTTCCGAAGTGCGGAAGACAGCGGCGTCTTCCTGCATGACCTGCTGCATTTCCAGCCGGAGGTCTGCCGTGGTGGTGCCGCCATTGGCGTGGCGCAGCTTGTCGAACCGGGCCAGGTGGCCGTCGGTCATGGAAGGCTTGAGTTCAGGTTGGGTCGCCCCGGCCTTCACCGTATCTGCAGCGCGCAGGGCAGCCGAACGTCCGAACACGACCAGGTCGATCAGCGAGTTCGAGCCCAGGCGGTTGGCACCATGCACAGACACGCAGGCGGCCTCACCCACAGCCATCAGGCCCGGCACGACCTTGTCCGGATCCTTGCCGGCCTTGGTCACCACCTCGGAATAGAAGTTCGTGGGAATGCCGCCCATATTGTAGTGCACGGTCGGCAGGACCGGGATGGGCTGCCTGGTCACATCGACGCCGGCGAAGATCCGGGCGCTTTCGGAAATGCCCGGCAGTCGCTGGTGCAGGATCTTGGGGTCCAGGTGGTCCAGGTGAAGGTGGATGTGGTCCTTCTTCGGACCCACGCCGCGGCCTTCCCGAATTTCGATGGTCATGGCACGGCTGACCATGTCCCGGGGGGCCAGGTCCTTCACGCTGGGGGCATAACGCTCCATGAAGCGCTCGCCCTCGGAATTGGTGAGATATCCGCCCTCGCCCCGGGCGCCCTCAGTGATCAGGCAGCCGGCACCATAAATGCCGGTGGGGTGGAACTGGACGAATTCCATGTCCTGCAGGGGCAGGCCGGCCCGCAGGGCCATGCCGCCGCCGTCGCCGGTGCAGGTGTGGGCGCTGGTGGCCGAGAAATAAGCGCGGCCATAGCCGCCGGTGGCCAGGATGACCAGTTGGGCCTGGAACCGGTGCAGGGTGCCATCGTCCAGCTTCCAGGCCGTGACGCCCCGGCAGACGCCCTCATCCATGATCAGGTCGAGGCCGAAATACTCGATGAAGAACTCGGTGTTCTGGGCAAGGGCCTGACCATACATGGTGTGCAGCATGGCGTGACCAGTGCGGTCGGCCGCGGCGCAGGTGCGCTGGATCGGGGCTTCCCCGAAATTGCGGGTCATGCCGCCAAAGGCGCGCTGATAGATCTTGCCGTCCGGGGTGCGTGAAAAGGGCACGCCCCAGTGCTCCAGCTCATAGACCGCCGCCGGCGCATTGCGGCAGAGGTATTCAATGGCGTCCTGGTCACCCAGCCAGTCAGACCCCTTGACGGTGTCATACATATGCCAGCGCCAGTCATCCTCGCCCATATTGCCGAGGCTGGCGGAAATCCCGCCCTGGGCCGCAACCGTGTGCGACCGGGTCGGAAAGACCTTGGAGATGCAGGCGGTCTTCAGACCCGCTGCTGCGCAACCCAGGGCCGCGCGAAGACCGGAGCCGCCGGCCCCGACCACGACGACGTCGAACTTGTGATCGATGAACTGATAGGTCGACATGAGCCTAGAGAGCGCCTCCCAGCGCGACCTTGAGAATTGAGAAAATTGCCAGGCTGCCCACCAGGACACTGACAAACATGTTGAGCACCAGCAGGACGGCCTTGGTCAGGGTCTTGTGGATATAGTCCTCCACGATCACCCGCATGCCCGCATGCATGTGCCAGTAGGCCGTCGCCGTCAGCAGGACCATCAGGACCGCATTGAGGGGTTCACTGACCCAGAGCACGGCACCCTGATAGTCAAGACTGGCAAGACGCAGAATTCCGAAGACCATCCAGAGCACGAGCGGCACCAGGGCAATGGCACTGACCCGTTCGGCCAGCCAGTGCGAGGCTCCGTGATGGGCGGCCCCGAGGCCCCGGGCGCGGCCCAGAGGTGTGCGATAACTGGCCATCAGACGGCTCCCGTGGTGATGGCGATGCCCCAGATGACCAGGGTCGCGACGATGGCGAAGGCAATGGCGACAACAGCACTGAAGTTCGCAGACTTGATATCCAGACCCCGGCCTGAATCCCAGACCAGATGCCGGATGCCGTTGGCGAGATGATAGAAGACCCCCAGGGTCAGCAGAAACAGGACGACCTTGCCGAGCGGGCTGCCCATCAGGTGCCTGTAGGAATCATAAACGGCAGATCCAGAAGCCAGGGCGACAGCCCAGCCAGCCAGGATGAGCGCTCCGGCATAAAGTCCCGCCCCGCTCGCACGGTGGGCGATGGAGGTGAACATGGTCAGGTGCCATCGCCAGACCTGGACATGTGGCGAAAGCGGACGATCAGCATCTATCATGACGGTTCCCGATAGGACTTGGCGCGTCCGGTTTTAAGCCCGGAGGTGTCTGTGTCAACGCAGGGGCGCAATCTGAGTGATAAACAGGCCAGACTTCGCGTTCAGAGAAGTCGCTCGAAACTCGAGTGCCATGCAATAGGTATTTTCCATAGCCTTCCTTCGTGAAAGACGAAGTCATGCGATTTGATCTCACCGATCTGAAACTGTTCTGCGACGTCCTGGATGCCGGCTCGATCACCGCGGGTGCCGAACGCAGCGCCCTGGCCCTCTCGGCCGCATCCACCCGGATCCGGGGGATGGAGGAAACACTTGGCACCCCCCTTCTGACCCGGACACGCCAGGGGGTGGTTCCCACAGCCGCGGGACGAACCCTTCTGCACCATGCCCGGTCCATATTGACCCAGAGCGCCCGCCTGCGTGAGGATCTTGGGGCCTTCGCCCACGGCCTGTCCGGAGAGGTCCGGCTTCTGGCCAACACCAACGCCCTTACGGAATTCCTGCCGGAAGTGCTCAGCGCCTTCCTGGCCGCCTATCCCCAGGTCAGCATCGACCTGGAAGAGAAACTTTCGGATGAGATCGTCGGCCTTATCGCCGAAGGGGTCGGGGATATCGGCATTGTCGCCGGGACCGTCGATGTTGGCGGACTGACCGCTTTTCCTTTCAGGTCGGACCGGTTCGTTGTGGTGGCGAGGAAAGGCCATCCGCTGTCCGCTGGCGGCACCACAGCCTTCTCGGAGGTCCTGGACTGTGACCTGGTGGGGTTGGACCGGGCCAGCTCACTGCAGAGGTTTCTGGCAGACAAGGCCGCCCGGGGCGGCCGCCCCCTGCGCCTGAGGGTCCAGCTCCGGAGCTTCGACGCTGTCTGCAGGCTTGTGGAGCAGGGGGTCGGGGTCGGAGTCGTGCCACAGACCACCGCCCGTCGCGCGGCCCAGACCATGGCCCTGGACATCATCGAGCTTACCGATGACTGGGCCATGCGGGAACTGAAGATCGTCGTGCGGGATCTGGCGGCCCTCCGGCCCTATGCCTGGGCCCTGGTGGAGCGGCTTCGTCCCGGTTGAGCGGGACCGAGGCCCTGTCTGCGGCCCCGGAGCAGGGCGCGGCCACGGTCTGGAATCGACGGAAAACACTGCTATTGAGGGGGTGTCTGCTTCGAAAAGGCCCCTCCATGACATTGGTCGATCTGGCTCCGGTCCTCCTGGCCATATTGCTCTTCATCTGCATGTCCATCTGCCTGCGGATCGGGGCCTTTCTGGGTCGGCGACGCCACGACAGGCTGGGAGAGGCCGGGCTTTCGGGAACGTCGGCTGTTGATGGTGCCATTTTCTCGATTTTCGGCCTGCTTCTGGCCTTCTCGCTGAACGGGGCCGCCGGGCGATACGAACTGCGGCGGGACCTGACCAGACAGGAAGCCGACGCGATCGGAACGGCCTATCAAAGGCTTGATTTCCTTCCCGCAGATCAGCAACCGGCCCTGCGGCTGGCCTTTCGCGACTATGTGGACATGCGGCTCAAGGCCGAAGACAAGTCACAGGCGGCCCGGGAACAGGACATGTTGCAGGCCATCCGCCTTCAGGCCCGGATCTGGGGCCTTCTGACGTCTGGTCGCGATCCACTTCCGGGCAGCATCATCAACACCCTGGCCCCGCCGATCAATGGCATGTTCGATGCCACAACCCGCCGGATGGTTCTGACCAATGTCCACCCACCCAAGATCATATTCGGCCTGCTGTTTACCCTGTCCCTGACATCAGCCACCTATGCGGGCTACATGATGTGGCGGAACAAGTCCCTCAGCCCCCTGCATACCTACGGTTATGCCTTTGCCGTCTGTGCCGTCATGTTCACGATCCTGGACCTTGAATATCCCGTCCTGGGGCTCATCCAGCTGAACAGTCCCGACCATGTCATGCTCGACCTGAAACAGGACATGGCCAGGACACTGCCCATTCCCGTAAGTGTCGTGCGGCCTTAATGAGCCTGATGGTGGAACACGGTCCTGCAGCCCGCGGTGGCACACTGGCCTATGCCTATGCCTGCGCCGGACAGGCCTGAGATCCCGTGGCCTTCCTTGGCAACAGGTCCGTCAACCTGCTGAACCTGCACTACGGCATGCACTCCCTGGCGGTGAGTGGCGGCGGAGCCTTCTTCGCCGTCTACCTGCTGAAGGCCGGGGTCAGCCTGCCCCTGGTGTTCTGCGCCTTCGCCGCCATTCTCGGCGGTCGTTTCTGCCTGCGGCCGATGATCCTGATCCTGGGCAAGGCCTGGGGTCTGCGCCCTGTGGTCATGCTGGGGACCCTGGTCCAGGCCCTGCAATACCCCCTGCTCGCCAGGGTCCATGGTCTGGACGGCTGGCTGCTTGCGCTTTGCATTGTCTCGGCCGCCGGAGACACCCTCTACTGGACCACCTATCACGCCTATTTCGCCTCTGTTGGCGATACCGAGCACCGGGGCCATCAGGTGAGCGCCCGGGAAGCCCTGGTCTCAGCCGTTTCGATTGTGGGACCCATTCTCGGGGGCTGGGGGATCACCCATCTTGGGCCTGTGGCGGCCTTTGGCGGCGTCGCCTTCGTCCAGGCCCTCGCCGCCCTGCCCCTGCTGGCCAGCCCGGATGTCGCCATTGCCAGAACCGCCCCCGGGGCCCTGTGGGCCTCGCGCATGGGCTTTGCGATCTGCGTCACCGACGGCTGGGTTTCGGCGGGATATTACTTCGGATGGCAGCTCTTCCTGTTCCTGACCCTGAAGGAAAGCTTCACCGCCTATGGCGGCGCCCTGGCCCTGGCCGGACTTGTCGGGGCCATGGCCGGCCTGGTCCTTGGAAGGCTGGTGGACCTGGGGCACGGCGCGAAGGCGGCCACCCTGGCCTTCGCCGTTTTCGCCACCTACACCCTGGCCAGAAGTCTGGCCGTCACAGTGCCAATGGCGCTGGTCCTCAACGCCCTCGGTGCCCTTGCAGGCAGCCTCTATGTCCCGCCCATGGCCACTGCGGTCTATAATCTGGCCAAGGCGTCCCCCTGTCCCCTGCGTTTCCATATGGTGACCGAAGGGGCCTATGACATTGGCGCAGGTCTTGGGTGTCTGGTCGCGGCCGGTCTGATTGTTGCCGGCGTCCCCCTGAGAGTCACCCTGCTGACGTCGCTCTTCGGTGCAGCGGGAACGCTGTTTTTCCTGCGGCGGTATTATGCGGCCGGGGAACCTTCGCCCCCTTCGGCCAGCCAGTCCGCCGACCTCATTTCCTGAAGCCTGGACGCCGTGCGCTCGAACTCGAAGGCCCCGTCGCCCTCGGGGTAGAGCCTTGTCGGGTCGGCCTCGGCCAGAACAATCAGCTTCGTCCGCGCCTCATAGAGTTCGTCGATCAGGGTGACCAGGCGTCGTGCTTCCTCCCGCCGGTTGGCGGTGAGCCTCGGCATATCCTCTAGAAAGACCGTATGGAACTGCGCTGCCAGGGCCACATAATCATTGGGCCCCAGGGCCACAGAGCAGAGGCTTTCGAAACTGGTCCTCAGCAGCCCCCCGGCGGCATGGGGCAGATGGATCCTGCGGCCCAGGACTTCCAGGGTTTCGCCGACCTCGTCCTCGCCGCCCAGCATGTCCTTCCAGAGGGCGGCAAAGGTCCGCTGATTGTCCGGATCATTGGGCGAGAACCAGGTTCCCGCTGCCCTCAGACGGTCCAGGCGATAGTCGTGGGCGCCCGCCACCTTCACCACCTCCACCCGGCTTTTCAGGGTTTCGATGAAGGGCAGGAAGAGCTGTCGGTTGATGCCGTCCCGGTACAGGGCGTCCGGCTCGCGGTTGGACGTGGCCACTAGGGTCACCCCCCGCGCGAACAGGGCATCGAACAGCC
>CAIYSH010000347.1 GCA_903928755.1 uncultured Alphaproteobacteria bacterium
CAAGCCGCTGAGGGAGGTCTCGATCATCAGGCGCCCCTGGGACGACAGCATGGTTTGGCGAGCACCAAACACCACAAGCAGGGACAGACAGACCGTCAGGGCCACCAGCCAGACACCCAGTTTTCGCAGCGAAAAACGCCTTTGTGGTGTCGCCTGGTTTTGCCGGGACTCAGGGGATTCAGCGGTCAAAAGCTCTGACCTATGCTGAGATAGATCTGGAAACCCGGATCATTGGAGCGCGGGTTGAGCGGAATGGCAATGTCGACCCGGATCGGCCCGAAACCAAGATCATATCGGACCCCGACCCCTGCGCCGAAACCGAGATTCTTGCCGTCCGGTATCTGGGAAGACCCGATCGAGCCCCCATCGATGAATCCGACAAGCCCCCAGTGCTGGCCGATTTTCTGACGCAGTTCGGCAGAAAACTCGGCGAGCCCGAGACCGCCCTGGGGCGTATTGTCTGCATATTGGGGGCCAATGGCCTGATAGGTATAGCCCCGGACCGACCCGCCGCCTCCGGCATAAAACCGACGGGAGGCCGGGACATCAGGTATAGCGCCCCCAAGGATCGACCCGACCTTCAATCGACCGGCAAGGACGGTTCGCCCCTTGGCATCAAAGGGGAAATAGACACTGCCCTGGCTTTGAACCTTCAGGTACGGGAGGGAGGAAGAGCCGCTTATTACGGTCGGTTCCACCCGCGCCTCCACGCGCCAGCCCCGCTTGGGGTCCAGCGGGTCATCAGACCGATCCAGCGCCATGGTGCCCAGCAGGGCTGCAGTGATCTGGGACGTTCCCAGCCGCGACACACTGCCCGATGTGACCGCCTGGGTGCGGCTGTAGTCCAATGATGCGCCAAGGGACATATAGGACGAGCGTTCGAATTTTCGCGCCAGATCAAGACTGGTGCCTATGCCCGTCTCCTGAAAGGCTGATGTCAGCTGCTGATAGACAAAGGCGCTGCCCTTGAGAGTCTGGCGGGCCCTGCGCCAGTGGGGCAGGCTGAGATCGGCACCAATCCGGCTGTCTATGGTCGAGGCCCGGGCAAAGACCGAGCTCGTGTCCCCCCGATAAAGTTGGTTATAGCGGGTCCAGCGGACATCACCGCCGGCCCCCTCGCTGGTGGAGTAACTCGCACCGAGCTCAAGTCTTCGGTAGGGCCTGTCTGCGAGGCTGAGAATGATCGGTCGAAGACCGTTGGCATCCGTCTGCTCCCTGGGTGCCAGGGCCACCGTCACAGAATCATAGACTCCGGTGTCCAGCAAACGACGCTCCAGGTCCCCGACATCGGCCGGTTCATAGACGTCGCCCGGGGTCCAGGGGGCCAGCTGGCGAATCCAGGCCGGATCGGTTTTTGACGTGCCCTGAAGTTTCAGTCCCCCAAGATGCACCAGGTCTCCGGCGGCAATCCTGAAGTCCGGCCTTACCGTCAAATCTGCGTGGTCGACCACCACCTCGCGGGGCGCAGCAGACACATCGGCATATCCCCGTTTCTGCACGGCCGCGACAATGCGCCCTTCTGCGCCCAACACATCAGCAGCTCGTCCGGCCTGACCGTCAGCCAGGCCCATGACAGCTTCGGCGGCCTGCTGCACGGCCTCGCCCGGCGGGGTATCCACCCAGCTGATCTGCGGATCGGCGATCCGGAACCTTCCTCCGGGTTTAATCATCACCATCGGCTGGGACGGTTCCGCATCCGAAACCGTGGGCTCGACCTCACCGGCATAATAACCCTCAGACCTCAGGACGGCTTCGGCATTGTCTGCGGCCTCCCGAGCCCGGCGACGGGCCTCGAACCGACTGGTCACCGGCCGATCTGTTTCACCGATGGCCTCGATGATCCTTGCCTTCAGTGCGGGCCTGAGGGTGCCTTCGACCGTGGCCTTGGGCTGGGCTGCCATAGCCGCCCCCGTCGCAGACTGCGTGCAGAGAACTGCCAAGGCGGCACCAGCAAAGGCCAGTCGTCCCAAAGTCTGAAATCCTCACGCACGGGAGGCTGGTTTTAACCCATCGCGACAAGATATGTCACCCGAGCGCGGGCATTCGAATGCTTTTCTTTCGGGCACAATCCTGCCTAATTGATAGGCGCCTGTCGGGTAGATGCCCGTACTGGCGGAATTTACCGCCGCAGCGGCATTGCGGTTTCTAAGGTCGGGCCTCGTGCAACAGGAGGCGAATTCACGGTGGGGTACAGGGTGGCGATAGCAGGACGGTCAAATGCGGACTCCGCGCCTCTGCCCTATGACGAGATGATGACCGCCGAGGGGCTGGTCAGACCCCATTACAGCGCGCTGGATCGAAGGGTTGCGGCCCTCGGCGATGTGGAACTGGCGGAGCGGCAGAGGACGCTGGAGCGGTTTTTCCTGCTTCAGGGCATCACCTTCACGGTTTATGGCGGAGAGAGTTCGACCGAGCGGATCATTCCCACAGACCTCCTGCCCCGGATCATCCCCGCAGAAGAATGGGCTGTTGTCGAGGCCGGACTGACCCAGCGGCTTCGAGCCCTGAACATGTTCCTTGCCGACATCTATGGTGCCCAGCAGATCCTGATGGATGGGGTCGTGCCGCGGGACCTGGTCCTGTCAGCGCCGTCCTATCGCCGGGAAATGCAGAACCTGTTCGTGCCACACAAGGCCTATGCCAATGTCTGTGGCAGTGACCTGATCCGACAACCCGACGGAGCCTTTGCGGTCCTGGAGGACAATCTGCGGGTCCCTTCCGGGGTTTCGTACATGCTGGCCAATCGCGAGGCTTCCAAGCGGACCTTCCCGGGAACCTTCAGACTGGCCGGGGTGCGGGCCATAGACCGCTATCCCGACATGCTGCTGTCGACGCTCAAGGGGATGGCTGCCGACTGGCGACCCAACCCCCAGGTCGTGGTACTGACACCGGGGGTCTACAACTCGGCTTATTACGAACACGCCTACCTTGCCAGGCTCATGGGCGCGCCCCTGGTCGAGGGACGGGACCTCGTCGTGCATGACAACATGGTCTATATGCGCACAACGACCGGGCTGCGGCGTATCGATGTCATCTATCGCCGGGTCGATGACGACTTCATTGATCCCCTCACCTTCCGCAGGGATTCCAGCCTGGGTGTAGCCGGGCTGTTCAACGCCTATCGCGCCGGCAATGTGGTGATCTGCAATGCGCCGGGGACCGGCGTGGCTGACGACAAGGCCGTATATGCCTATGTTCCTGAAATCATTAAATACTATCTGGGCGAGGACGCCATTCTGCCAAATATCGAGACCTATCTGTGCCGCGAACCAGCCCAGCTGAGCCACGTCCTGGCCAATCTCGACAAGCTGGTGGTCAAGGCGGTGGGAGCCTCCGGCGGCTATGGCATGTTGATCGGTCCGCACGCCAGCGCCCGTGAACGCTCCGACTTCGCCGATGCCATCAGGGCCGATCCCGCCAACTATATCGCCCAGCCTACCATCCAGCTGTCGACAGCGCCCTGCCTGATCGACGGTGCCATAGATGCCCGGCACGTCGACCTTCGCCCCTTCATCCTGTCTGGCGAAAAGATCGTCGTGACCCCGGGAGCCCTTACCCGGGTGGCCCTGAAGAAAGGATCGCTGGTCGTCAATTCCAGCCAGGGCGGGGGTTCGAAAGACACCTGGATCCTTGGATCCGAGGAAGCCTGATCATGATGCTCGCACGGGTCGCCGACAGCCTCTACTGGATCGGCAGATATGTGGAACGGGCAGAGCACATGTGCCGTCTGTCGGACGTCATGCTCAATGCCACACTGGACCGCACGGATGCAGCGGCGCAGGTCACCCGGATTGTCCAGGCCGCCGTCGGCGATCCCGAGACAGACGCGGTGATGACCCCTTATGAGATGGCGCGATCCCTGGCCCTGAACCGGGAAGACCATGGCTCGATCACCACATCCCTGTCCCGGGCCCGGGAGAATGCCCGCCAGGTCCGCGACCAGATCACGACGGAAACCTGGGAGCGTCTGAATCTGGTCTATCTGCGGGTGACCGGAGACGGTGCCGCCAAGGCTTTCCAGGACGGCTCCTCGAATTTCCTGAACGAGATCATCTCGGATCTGCACATGTTCAAGGGGGCAGCAGACGCCACCATGAGCCACGGAGAGGGCTGGGGCTTCCTGCTGCTTGGCATGTATCTCGAGCGGGCCCAGCTGATCGCCAGACTGCTCAAGGTGTGCTTTGGCGACGACAAGCAGCCCCCGGTAACCGACCACTCGGCCCTGACAAGCCTGCTGCGGATGAGTTGCGCCCTAGAGCCTTATCTGAGGCGCTATACCGCCGACATCCAGCCCAGACTGATCCTGGAATTCCTGATGTTCGACGAGGACTTTCCCCGTTCACTTCGCTTTACCACCAGCCGGATCGCCGAACACCTGGCAGGTCTCGGGGGCTACATGGATCATGCCAGACATACCGGGCCCGAACGCCTGGCCGGACGCCTCAAGGCCCGGTTGCAATATGCGGATGTTGCCAATCTGCAGATCCGGGATGCCAGCCCCATGGTGGGCACCGTGCTCGACGAATGTGCCGCCATACACTCCGACATCTATGACACCTTCGTTGCCTATTCCCTTGAAATGCGACTTCCGGCCTAGGACCCGAACCCATGCTTCTAGAGGTCCGTCACCTGACCGAATATCACTATGCCGATCCCGTTCGCGAGAGCGTCATGGAGGTGTGGATGCAGCCCCAGAAGAGCGCTTCACAGCGGCTTGTATCCTTTGAACTTGAACTGGAGCCGGCGGCCCAGCTTTTTTCCTATGGGGATGCCTTTGGCAATGCCGTCTATCATTTCGATGTCCCACAGCCCCACTCCAAACTGTCCATCATTGCCAGTTCAACCGTCGAGACCCAGGCGGCGCCTCCCCTACCCGACGCCCTGGACATGGGCGAATGGGACAGGCTGAAGAGTGATTTCGTCCGGGGGGAAAACTTCGACTTCCTGCGTCATCACGGCTTTGCGATAGAGACCGACGCCCTGACAAATTTCGTCATGGAACAGGGCATAGACCAATTGCGGACCCGTGATCCATTGACCGCCGTGCGGCGCATGTCGGAAATCATCTATCAGTCCTTTGCCTACGAAGCCGGTGTGACCGATGCGGAAAGCCCGATTGACCTGGCCCTGAGCGTCAAGCGTGGTGTCTGCCAGGACTTTTCGCACATCATGATCGCCATCTGCCGGGCCTGGGGCATTCCGGCACGCTATGTCTCCGGCTACCTGTTTACAGACCGGCAGGGCGGCGACCGCTCGGATCCTGAAGCGACACATGCCTGGGTCGAGGTCTTCCTGCCATCGACCCGCTGGATCGGGCTCGACCCGACCAACAATGTCATGGCCGGTGAGCGTCATATCGCCTGTGCCGTCGGGCGGGACTATAACGATGTTCCCCCATCCCGGGGTGTCTACAAGGGTGAATCCGACAGCCAGCTTGCCGTCGCTGTGGCCGTGGGTCGGGCACGGGCGTCACACAGTGAGCCGGAATTCATCCGCGTTGCCCAGCCGACCTTCAATCGCTCCGGGCGCCGCCGCCCGGTATCCGGGGTCATGAACCCGGACCAGCAACAACAACAGCAGCAGCAATAGTCGCCATCCTTGCCTGAAACAGCAGCCCGCCGGACGGTCGCCCCGTCCGGCGGGCCTCCTTTTAGAAGGCCATGCGCAGACCGACCCGGAAGACACGACCGAGCACGTCATAAAGACCGCGATTGGTCTGCAGATAGCCCACCGTATTTTCAGCGCCCAGATTGTTCGGGTTGGAGGTCAGAACGGGATCCTTGTTGAACAGGTTGCGGATCGAGACATAGGCCTCGCTGTCAGCCTTGTTGACCTTGAAGCTGTAGGAGGCCGACAGGTCGAAATAGGTCGCACCGTCTATGTGGTTGTCATTGATCGTGAAGTAGGGCGACACGCTGACCGGGCAGGCGCTGGTGCATTCGGTATAGGCATTGCTGACCACACCGGAACTGACGCCACGGGCAGTGCCCGTAAAGGACCAATCATCGACCTTGTAAGTTGCGGTCAGGCGATAGATCCAGTCCGGCGTGCTTCCGGAATTCGCACCGGCCAGGTCGATATGGGTGACCCCGTCATCCGTTACGTTTTCCAGATAGTGCGTGGCCTGGGCCCTGAGGATGAGGCTGCCACTGAGGGGGGCGTAGAGGTCTTCCAGATTTGCACGGTAGGAAGCCTCTACATCAAGACCCCGTGCGATCAGCTTGTTCAGGTTGGCATAATAGAGGTTGATGGTGCTGAGCACGCCCTTGCTGTCATAAACCAGGTTACTGCAATAGCTCTGGACCTTGTTGAGGAAGCAGTAGTCGGCGGTCTGCTGGGCTGTCACAAAGCTGATTACCCCTTCAACACGGATATCGTAGTAGTCCAGCGAAGCCTGGAACCCCGGCATGAACCTTGGCTGGACCACAACGCCCACCCCATAGCCATCGGCGACCTCAGGCTGGACCGACGGATTGCCCTGAAGATTCTGGACAAAGGCCGTGGACACACCGTTGATGGACACCGAATTGCTCCGGGCCGTGCCACTGTCGTAAAGCTCGCTCATATTGGCGGCGCGGATGTCGCGGGATTTCGAGGCCCGGAATGTGATGTCCTCGATCGGGGTATAGGTGATGCCGGCCTTCCAGGTCGTCACGCCGCCAGAGGTGCTGTAATCGGTGTAGCGGGCAGCACCGTTGAAATCCAAGCCCTTCATCAGCGGCATCAGGACTTCGACGTAAGCCTCTGCCACATCATACTTTCCCTGGGTGACCTTGTAGTTTCCATACTTCCAGCCAGAGGCCTGGTATTGGGACTCTACCGAACCGCCCATCTGCTCCTTGCGGTACTCGGCGCCAGCGGCCAGGGAGATCGGCCCGGCCCAGTTCTTGAATTCCGAAGACCTGACGTTGAAGGCGAAGACGTCCTGCTTGAACTCCTGGGTGCGGTAGGGCGTGCCCAACGCATAGTCGAGGGCGGCCTTGCTGGCGACGCCGACGCCAAAGCGGTTCAGCGGCACGCAGCCATTGGTGGGCGCAGTCAGGGTCGAGCGACAGACGATCTGGCCATTGGCCGGATTGACGACGGCATCGGTCGCCAGGGCCAGGCGGGCAGTGTTCCAGGTCGCAGTCAGCTTTTCATCGGTCTCGGTCTTGCCGTGCTGGTAATAGCTGTCCCAGGACAGGCTGTGACCGTACAGGTCCAGGTCTCCCTTGGCGCCGACAACATAACGTTCCGTCTTGCGGACATTGGCGCTGCCAGAGGCCGGCATGTCGACATTGCTGGTGCCCATGGTGAAGGTCTTGAGCCCACCGGCGGTCATCTGCGCCTTGATCGAGGCCGGCAGATAGGCGTTGTCGGCCTGGATCACGATCCCTGTCTGGGTCGGATTGATGTAATAGCTGAGGCCCTCATACTTGGCGTAGGACGCCTGTCCGAAAACCTGGATGTTGTCTGTGAGGTCATAGCTGATCCGGCCGAACAGGCTGTCGCGGTCCTCGTCCGGCGCCAGGCTGTTGGTGCCATTCATGCCAGAGGACGAGTACTTCCAGTCGCCACCGATCATCCACTGACCGGAAACCGCCCCATAGGCCAGCTGGTTGACCGTGCCATTGACCCCGAAATAAGTGCCCTTCAATGGCCCAGCCGTAATCAGGCCGCCTGGCGTATAGGCAGAAATGCCGACATTACGGGATACGATGTAATAGGGGGCCGTCGCCGAAAGGTCGGTATTGCGGATGGCGAAATAGCCCGACTTGTTCCAGTCCCGACTGTAATAATGGATCCCTTCCTGGCTGACCCGCTCGGCGCTGAACAGGACATGGCCACGGCCATCCTGGAACCTCGCACCGGCGGTGACATTGAGCTTCCAGTTGGCATTGTCACCATAGGTCGTCTCGCCATATTCCGCTGTCATTTTCAGGCCGGTATAGGTCTTGTCGAGAATGAAGTTCACGACCCCGCCAACGGCATCCGAGCCATAGGCCGACGAGGCACCGCCAGTCACCACCTCCACACGGGAGACCAGGGCCTGGGGGAAGGTGTTGGTATCGACCTGTCCAGTGGACGCCGAAACAACCGACCTCTGGCCATCAAACAGGACCAGGGTCCGACCTGTGCCCAGTGCTCTCAGATTCAGGGCACTGATCCCGGCTACGCCATTGCTCAGGCCGCCCGAGGAATTGGCCGCCGTGGCACTGCCCGCCACGGAAGGCAGGGTGTTTACGAAGTCGGCAATATTGGCGGCCGCGGCAGCCTTGATTTCTTCCGTGCCAAGGACATTGACAGGGGTCGGGGCGTCATAGCCATCGCGCACAACCCGCGAACCGGTCACCATGACTTCCTCAAGATCCACAGCCTTGGCCGGCGCTTCGACGGCGTCGGCAGCATGGCTTGTCGTTGCCGCGCCCAGAAGGGCCGCAAGACTCGCAGAGGCCAGGATGCTGGCTTTCAATTTGAAGCGCTGACCGTCAAACCTATTGTGTTTCATGATGAATTCCGGACTGAGATGAATATGGAAGATGTCTCGGCCGAAACTCTGAACGGGCGCACCTTGGGATCAGGCCTCGCCTGACAAACCCAGCTGCCCGGACACCGCAAACGGCCTCCGAACCACCCTGCCGTCCCCCGAGGAAACCCTGACAGCCTCAACTGTCCTGGCCATTCCTCAGACGGACCTGAATCGGCGCCTCATCCCTAGATCTTGCACAGCGGACTCTCACGATCCTTCGACCAAAGGTCGGTCACATCCTGATTTTCCGGAAATCGATTTGTGTTGAATTCAAGGAATTTTGAAATATGCATCAATATTAAACAGTATGCCCATCAAATGATGGTTGAATATGGCGAATCCAGAAACAGATAAGGGCGTGACCAATGGTCACGCCCCTATTTCCTGCAGTATTCCGCGTCTATTTTGGTGCTTCACCATTGGGATATGAAATTCCCAATTGCTCCAGATAGGTTCCATACTTCTTGGAATTATAGTAAAATGGCTCCATCTTGGGCCGCATCTTGGACATTATATCGGCATTGAGCCAGATGGCCGGCTTGTCGGTTGGCGCGAGAACAGGGTCATATTTCGTGTCCTTCAACTGGACATTCTGGAAATAATCCCGGGCGTCAGCCACCAGCTTGGGTGTCGTGACGATATCCAGTACGGTCAGGGCGACGGCCTTGGCTCCGACCACCACGCCCTTGTGGGCAATGGGCGTGGCCATGGCCATGGCGGACGTCACATTGTGCCCGATCGCGCCGGGGATGTTGGACGGGTAACGGATGGTGATGGTGGGAACCGTCCACATGACATCCCCGATATCATCCGAACCACCGCCCATGGGGGTTCCGCGGGTGTCGGGCTCGGAAATCGGCGCGACGTCCGAGGACAGCGGTGTCAGCTTGAAGCCCTGTGCCTGCTGGACCCGTTTGGTGAAGGTCTGGTCGTCCTCGCTCCATTTGGGCATACCCACGGCCTTGATGTTGGCATAGGCGGCCAGGGCCAGGGGCTTGTTGCTGTAGTTCGGAGCTGCATAGCCCAGAACGTGGTGCTCCACGGTGGTGCTGGTCGCCATGGCCGCAGCCTCGGAAATCGTGTTCCCGAGTTCATAGAGACTGCGGATCGAGTCAAAGGTGTTTTCCCGGAAATAATACCAGACCGACGCGACCCCCGGGACAATGTTGGGCTGGCCGCCGCCATTGGTGATCACATAGTGCGACCTCTGGGTCAGGGGCAGGTGTTCGCGTCGAAGGTTCCAGGCCATATCCATGACCTCCACCGCGTCCAGGGCACTGCGGCCATCCCAGGGTTGCCCGGCAGCATGGGCTGTCTTGCCGTGGAAGGTGTATTCCACCGACACCATGCCGTTATTACCCCCCGGCCCCCAACTGGTGGAAAAATCGCGGCCGACGTGCACGAAAATCGAGGCATCCACTCCCTTGAAAACCCCATCCCGGGCGTAATAGGCCTTGGTCGCCAGCAATTCTTCAGCAACCCCCGGCCAGACCATCAGTCGGCCAGGAATCTTGTTCTTTTCCATGACATCCTTGGCCGACAGGGCGGCCACGATCATCAGGGGCAGACCGGAATTGTGGCCCTCGCCATGACCGGGGGCACCGTCAACCATGGGCGTGATGGTCGGCACCCCAGGGTATTGCGACAGGCCAAGCAGATTATCGATGTCACTGCCCAGGGCCACCAATGGACCGCCCTCCCCCCATGTCGCCGTCCAGGCGGTGGGAATGCCGGCCACGCCGCGGGTGATCTTGAAACCGTTCTTTTCGAGGATGCCGGTCAGGTATTCCGAGGTCCGGAATTCCTGGAAGCCCGGCTCTGCATAGCTGAACACCTGATCGACCATGACCTGGGCCATCTTGGTCCGGGACTCAACACCTGCCGTTACAGCATCGCGCATGGCCTGGGTCGGTTCGGCACAGGCGACCGATGCTGCCCCC
>CAIYSH010000348.1 GCA_903928755.1 uncultured Alphaproteobacteria bacterium
CCGCGTCCATGGCGGCCTGGGTCGGCGCATTGGTGGCGATGGTGTCATAGGCACCCATGGGCGTCGTGGACGAGGCACCGGACACCGACGAGAACGGACGTGCGCCGTTCAGAATGCTGCCACGGTTCGAGAACCCGAGGGACATGACCGCATTGCCGGCCCCGCCGTCGAAATCGCCGCCCATCAACAGGGTGACATTCTCGTTCTCGCCATCGTGGCGGTTGCTGATGCCGTACTGGGTATCGACTTCGATACCGTTGAAGTGCTTCTTCAGACGGAAGTTGACGACGCCGGAAATGGCGTCCGAACCGTAGGTGGAGGATTCACCGCCGGTGACCACTTCAACACTTTCGATCAGACCCGGGGGAATGGTGTTCAGGTCAACCGTGCCATCGGAATTGGACGGCGGAATGCGGCGACCGTCCATCAGGACCAGAGTGCGGTTGGAACCAAGGCCACGAAGCTCGACGTTCGCCTGGCCGGAACCACCGGGGTTGTTTGAGGTGGAAGTCACGGAAGGCACGAACTGGGGCAGTTCGTTCAGCAGGGTTTCAACCGTCACCACGCCGGAATTCTTCAGTGCTTCAGCGCCCACGGTCACGATCGGGGTGTTCGACTTGTAGTCCTGGCGGGCAATGCGCGAGCCGGTGACAATGACTTCTTCAACTTCCGCCGAGCCTTTGTCGGCCGCGAAAGCGATGTTCGGAACGGCGGCGATCATTACCAGGCCGGTCAGGACGGAGGTCGCCAGAAGGCGTTCACGCGTCGTATTCATGTTCAAGATCTAATCCTCCAGCATGCGCAGTTCCCACAGAACGCGCCCTGCAGCCAATACATGTGCCATGCCGCACCGCGTCATGGATCGGGAAGCTCTAGGCAGGCTATGTCTGCACGGCAATCATGTTTACTGAAGTGTTGAACGTCGCGACCCTGCTGTCACATTTTGGTCACAGCCCCGGTGTGCTGGTGGGTTTCGGGTTCAGGTGATAGCGGTAGGCTCGAAAACAGCACTGGAAGGGATCGGCATGATGACCAAGGGAAGGGCCCTGCTGGGCCTCGGTATGGTGGCGGTCCTCTGCTTTGGCGCCATGGCTGCCAGCCCCGCTGCAACATCAGCCACAGCAGCCCTTCAGAAGGTCATTGCCTGCCACGGCATTGCCAACGGCCAGGAACGGCTGGCCTGCTATGATGGGGCTGTCACGGAATTGCTGGCAGGAAGCCAGACCGGACCTGCGCCGGCAGTGGCGGCAGAAGATGTGATCGTCATCTCCAGGGAGCAGGTCCGGACAGCCCGCCGGCAGGCGTTTGGCTTTGACCTGTCTGCCCTGTCGGTTTTTGACCGCGGCGAGAAGCCTGAGGTCATCGACAGGATCGCCACCACCGTGACCCGTGCCAACCAGACAGGCTCCGGCCGGTGGATCCTGGAAATGGAGAATGGCTCCACCTGGGAACAGACCGACGATGAGCGGGTGTGGAAGAACCCGTCCAGGGGATCCAGGGCAGATATCCGCAAGGCCTCCATGGGCAGCTATTTCATCAATCTGGACAGCCAGAGGGCAATCCGGGCCCGTCGGGTCAGATAGCCCGGCATGGGGCTGAGCATGACACCCCGGCTCTATGGCTGTGTGGAGGCCGGCGGAACCAAGTTCATCGTCGGCGTGGTCAATCACCAGGGCGAGGTTCTGGACCGGACGCGGATTGAAACCCGCGGTCCGGACGAAACCCTGGGGGCCGCGACAGGCTGGCTCATGGACGCCCGGTCACGGCTCGGCGAATTCAGCGCCCTGGGGGTGGCCAGCTTCGGTCCCCTCGCGTTGAACCGGGACGCGCCTGACTGGGGCTACATCACCTCCACGCCGAAGCCGGGCTGGAGCCACACCGATTTCGGCGGACGACTGGCCAGAAGCCTGGGCATTCCCGTCGGCTTTGATACCGACGTCAATGGCGCGGCCCTGGCTGAAGCAAGGTGGGGTGCTGGTCGGGGCCAGAGGATCTGCACCTATCTGACCATTGGCACCGGCATTGGCGGCGGCACCGTGGCGAACGGGTCGCCCCTGCAGGGTCTGGGTCACCCTGAAATGGGCCATGTGCGCCCGCCCAGACATCCCGACGACCTGGATTTTGCCGGCGTCTGTCCCTTTCATGATGACTGCTATGAGGGCCTGGCCAGCGGCCCTGCCATCCAGGCCCGGTGGGGCGCAAGACTTTCGGAGCTGACGGCCGATCACCCGGCGCACGGGATCATTGCCTGGTATCTTGGCCATCTGACCCTCTCCCTGCAGGCCATGCTGACACCCGGGCGGATCATTCTGGGCGGTGGCGTCATGGAGACACCGGGCCTGATCCATGAGGTCCGAAGGGTGGCCCGCCAGTTGGGCGGTGGCTATTTCAGGGGAAGCCCCGAAGAGGTCATTGTGCCGCCAGAGCTTGGCGACCGTCTGGGCCTGCTGGCAGGCCTTGCCCTGGCCATGGACGCTGATGCTTGCCCTACACCCCCGGGTCGACCCGGCTGATCTGGTAGATCAGACAGGTTTCCGCCTTGCCGGGCGGAAGCGGCAGACCCTGCCGGGCGAGCCAGGCCCCATGGATTTCAAGGCTCCCGGATCTGTAATCGGCGAAAACCGGCGCAGGCGCACCGCCGGAAAGGGGCCGCGGACCGACCTCCTCGACCCGATAGGTCTGGTCCGGATCGACCATGGGCAGGATCAGGGTCGGGGGCCACTTCCAGGTCATGGGAGCCATGCGGTAGACCAGCACCAGCAGATCATCCTTGTGTCCATGGGCCTGCCAGAGGATCGAATCCCCGGCCTCACCCAGCCAGACCTGTCCCTGGTGGAGCCGGTCGCGGAGCGACCTGTAAAGCTCGATCCACCCCGTCAGGTCGGCCGCCTCACCCGTCGTGAGGTGGCGGAGATCAAGCTCCACCCCGAAATGTCCGGGCAGGGCTACGGCGGCGCGGAAGTCCAGGGACTGGCTTCGCCCTGTAGAATGGGCCGGGGAGGCCCCCACATGTGCCCCCATGATTTCCGGCGGGAAGAACTGCAGGAAGCCCCGCTGGATGGCGACCCTTGAAACGGCATCAATGCAGTCGCTGGTCCAGACCCGATGGGTGTGCTGCAGGATCCCCGCGTCGATCCGCCCGCCTCCGCCCGCGCAGGCTTCGATCTCGACATCAGGCCAACGGGACCGGATCTGGTCCATCAGGTCATAGGCGGCCAGGGTCTGACGGCGATAGGCGGCATGCCCCCGGGACCCTGCCGTCGTCAGGGCCCGGTTATGGTCCCACTTCAGACAGCTGACAGGCAGGGCGTCCAGCAGGGCTCCCAGCCTGTCCAGCAGATAGGCCGTGACCTCTGGCCGGGTAAGGTCCAGCACCAGCTGGTTGCGCGCGGTCAGCAGGGGCCGCCCGGCAATCTGAAGGGCCCAGTCAGGATGGGACCGGAACAGGTCACTGTCCGGATTGACCATTTCCGGTTCAATCCAGAGGCCAAAGGCCATGCCGAGATCATTGACGTGTCGGGCAAGTGGGGCCAGCCCTTCGGGGAACACATCCGGATCCGTCCACCAGTCGCCAAGGCCCGCCCGGTCGCTGCGCCGCCCCTGGAACCAGCCATCATCCAGGACAAAGCGCTCAATTCCCGCCTTGGCTGCGGCATCGGCCATCTGCATCAGGACGGCGGGATCGAGATCGAAATAGACACCTTCCCAGGTATTCAGTCCGACTGGTCGCGGGCTCATCGCATCCCTGGGCCAGGTCATGCGTGCCCGGACAGCCTTGTGAAACCCTGCCGCGACGCCGTTCAGTCCGGCCATGGAGCAGGTCGCCAATACCTGCGGTGTTTCCAGACATTCACCGCGGGCCAGGCGTACCTCGCCAGGGGCCAGCCACTCGCCCAGCTGCCATTGAAAACGGCCGTCTTCCAGCCATTCGATCACCTGGGTATGGTTGCCGGACCAGGCCAGCTGCGCCCCATAGGCAAGGCCCGCATGGGCATCACACCCCAAAGGCACGACCACTGCCCCCGGAAACGCATCATGGGAAGTCAGGCCGCGACGGTTCTCCTGCCGCCAGATCCCGCGGGCCAGGGGCTCCTCCTGCAGCAGGAACTCGGAATTATGCCGCCCGCCATAGTGCCGGACCCTTGCAGATCGGGCCGGCAGGGGCAGGACGGCACCGGCGAGCCATTGGACATCGAGGACATCGAGCCCGGTATTGGTCAGCCGGGTCGAAAGGGTGAGAACATCGGACCCGGCATCCAGAGCCAGGTCAATCTCGACCATCAGGTCTGTAACCCTGTCTGTCAGTCGGACCGTGAGGGCCTGGCCCGGCGTGCGCCAGATGACATCGCAGGCGGTAAAGGCCTGGGCAAAGTCGCGCCCCTCACGATGGGCCAGCAGGGCGCTTGTCCCGAACCAGCCAACGCCAAAGGTCGGAAACAGGCTGAGGGGAAAATCATCCTCAAGGGAAAATGTCGGGGTCGCCCGCATGGCCCGAAGGCCAAAGCCCGGAAGGGCATCATCGGGCAGACGCGGGCCCCAATAGCGCCAGAGCGGGGCCTCATGATCGGAGAGTTCCAGAACCGCAGAACAGTTCGCACTCATGAGGTGGGCATATCTGGGGGTCATCATCACCGGGGTGCTCCTGGCTTCTCATCAGGCTGCCGGATGACGACGCACAGCCAGCCCGAGCCCAGGGCGCACTATCAGGCCTTGGAAGGATCGCGCAAAGGGCAATCCAGTCGGGATCAAGCCCTGAGCGGCCGCTTAAGCGGATGTTTGAGGTGGCGTTTCTGCCGGAAGGATTCCTGCCGAGCGCTCCGCTCGGCCAGATAGGCGGGCAGAAACTCGATTTGCACCTCCACGGTATCGACGGGATCTCCGCAGGTGGCGCAGGCCGGGCCGAACCCGGCAATCTCACCGCACCTGGCGTGACGATAGTGCAGGGCCGGCTCCTGTTCGGCGGGTTTGCACCAGGCTTCGCCATAGGCCCTGACCGCCGCCATCAGCGGGAAAAGCGCCCTGCCCTTTTCCGTCAGGACGAATTCATAACGGGCAGGCCTGGGATTATAGAGCTGCCGCTCGACCAGTCCCTCGGTCTGGAGCTTGCGCAAACGGTCATTGAGCATGATGGAGGTAATGCCCAGCTGGGCCTCGATCTCGTCAAACCGGCCCCGGGCGATGAAGATCTCGTTGAGGACCTGAAGGGTCCATTTCTCACCGATGATACGCTGAACGCGCGCGATCGGACACAGGGTTTCATCAGGTTGGAATGTGCCCATGTGTGCCAAGCCTCCCAGCTTCTTACCCCAACGTCATTTACGCTGCGCCGGAAACATCAGCATGCTGCGCGTGTTTGCCGGGGGCGTAAATCGCTCTCGCCTTTCAGGATATATCGCGGAATTTTGCTACCTTAAAGGCGAGTAGGGCATCTGCATACCTGTGGACAATTCAACAGGTTCGGGCGAGGGTCTGCCAAAGGAACTCTGGGTGAAGACAATGAAGACTGCTGGCCTGGCCCTCTGCCTCTCACTTGCTTCAACCCTTGCCCTGGCCCAGCCCACACATGTCATGGTCCGGGCTCAGGCCCTGGATGCAAAGTTCATCGGCGACCATACCGGCGGGGCTGACATTACCCTGACCGACGTCCGCACGGGCCGGGTCCTTGCCAGGGGGCGAACCGCTGGGGGGACCGGAGATACAGGCCGGATCATGAAGGCACCTCACAGTCGCAGCGGGGGCTTGTCCGACGCCCAGACCGCAGGCTTTGACGCTGTGGTCGATATCGAAAGTCCAACCCTGGTGCGCGCGGAGGGCGTTGGTCCCCTGGGTCGGCTCAGATCGGTGATCCATGTGACCTCGACGACCTGGATCTATCCCGGGCAGGACATTGTCGGGGATGGATGGATTCTGACCTTCCCGGGTCTCGTGGTCGAACCTGAGGCGGCACAGAGCACCGATGGAACTGTGGAAGTGTCAGCCAATGTGACCCTGATGTGCGGCTGCCCAATTGAGCCAGGCGGCATCTGGGACGCTGCCAATTATGCGGTGGAGGCATCCCTTGTCCAAGGCGGCAGGGTCCTGGCCACGGCACCCCTGGCCTATGCCGGCAAGACCAGCCAGTTTGCAGGGCGTTTTCCGGCACAGCCGCCAGGAAACTACACGGTTCGGGTGACGGCCAAGGATCGCACCACGATCAATGCCGGAACCGTAGTCTACCCCCTGACCCTCAAGCCTTAGCGGCGCGGGGTGAGGCCTCTCCCGCCAGAACGGGAAGGAGGTCGGCAATTGAATCTATGACCAGGTCAGCACCGGCGTTGAGCATGCTTTCAGCCACCCTGCCCAGACGCCGCTCGCGCTCATCGTGCGGCAGAGCCATCAAGGCATCGCGGCTCAAGCCCATGCCATTTCCAGAGGCCGCCAAACCGATGGTGTAGCAGCCGGCCGCACGGCCTTCCGCCACGCCTGCTTCAGCGTCGTCCACCTTCAAGACGCGGGACAGCGGCCAGACGCCGAGTTCAGCGCAGGCCTTGTAGATCATCAGCGGCGTTGGCCGGCCCTTGGGGGTTTCGCCGGAGCACACCAGGTGTTCAGGCGCATATCCCTGGGCGGCGGCGGCGGTAATGACCGCCTCCATCATCTCGCGGGTATAGCCGGTAGAGGAGGCCACACGCAGACCGGCATTTCGGAGGGCCTGCGCCGTTTCTGCGGCACCGGGGATGAGTTCTGATGCCTCTGCTGCCGCCTTTCGCATCAGGGGCTCGAGATCCTTCATGATCGCTGCCACGTCGGCATCTCCAGCCGTTGCGCCGTGGGCTGCGCACCATGCCTCGTCGACCTCTGGCCGCGCCAACAGGGCTCGCACATGTTCGATCTTGGCCATACCCATATCTGCCCGCGCGGCCGCCTCTGAGATCCCGACACCCTGCAGGCTGAAGGCTTCAAGCAGGGCGGCCACCGGTGCACGGCTGCCGAAGTCGACCATGGTTCCCGCCCAGTCAAAAATGACCAGGTCGAAATCGGCGTGTGTGGGAAGGCGCATCTGGTTGCTTTCTAGATCAGGTCTGAGACGACGTCTTCGCCGAGGGCCAGTCCGACAGACGCACCTGCGCCGGTCGTAACCGTCACCAGCCGGACGCCGGGCGCGGGGTTATCGATAATCACATCGTGATCGGAAGCATAGGCATAGGTGCCCACCCATTGCTCAAGGATCGCCGGGGGCCGGGTGCCGAACACCCGGGCGAATTCATCAAGAATGAGACTGTCGACACTCTGGTGGGAGAAGGGATCGGGGGTCGGCGCATAATGATGGCTGTCGCCCACCACCAGACTGCCATCCGCACTCTGGACGACGATCAGGTGGACACCATTGGCGATATGGTCTCCCTGCTCGGCCAGCAGCCGTGCCTTCAGGGCCGCCGCCTCCGGAAGGTCAGCATAACCGGAATACCGGATCAGCCCGAGATCGCTCATGACACCGCCCGCAAGCCGGTATCCAGGTGAGGCAAGGCGCATCATCTGCAGCTTGCAGCGGGTCACCCCGTAGCTTGCGAGGCGCTCAGGAAACAGATTGACCAGGTCATCGCCAGGACAGACCACCACAGCCTGGGCGTGGAGGGTCCCGGCAGTCGTATGCACCTGCCCGGGCTCGACGCCGACCACGGCGGTCAGACGCCTGAACGTGACGCCATGCTCCTGCTCCAGCCAGCCGGCGAGGCGGGGAATGGCCAGGCGGGATTCAACCCTCAGTTCATGGGGGCTGCGAAGGGCACCCAGATGGGTAGCGCCGGCGAGCTCGGGACGGACCGCGGCAAGCGCCCCGGGGTCCAGCCAGTCACACCCTTCGCCCATTTCGGTTTTCAGGAAGGCCTCAAGGACCGCCACCGATTCCGGCCGACGAACCGCCAGGGCCATGCCCCGATGATGAACGGGAATGGCGGCCCGATCCGCGACATCTGCCCAGAGATCTGCAGACCGTCGTGCCAGGGACCACATCTGGCCAGCGGCCTGACCGGTCACGGTGATGAAGCCAAAATTGCGTACCGAGGCACCATTGGCCTGGGCATCGCGGTCAATCACCACCACCCGTTTGCCCTTGCGTGCCGCAGCCAGGGCGCAACCCAGGCCCACTATGCCCGCCCCGACCACGGCCAGGTCAAATCCGTCTGAAGTGCCTTGACCCAAAGCGCGGGTTCCTTTCTCTGATCGGTCGGGGTCACCCCTTGCCGCCGGGGTCATCGTCACAGCGACGACACACGAGTTCTGTCCAATGAATGGTTCCCGCTTTCCGGAACATGCACTAGCCGCCGCGAGCAACAAATCCATGACTGGACTTAAAGCAAGACTTTCGAGGGCTCACCCTGCGGTCTTCACCCTGTTTGCGGGCCTGGCCGGCTTCAGCGCCTATTTTTCCATGTATGCCTTTCGCAAGCCGTTCTCGGCGGCGACCTTCGACCATGTGACGGGCTGGACCTTCCTGCTGGACTACAAGGTCGCCCTGGTCATCGCCCAGGTGGCGGGCTACGCCCTCTCGAAGCTGATCGGCGTGAAGGTGGTCTCGGAAATCGCCCCGGCCCGGCGGGGCATGGCCATAGTCGCCCTGATCGGCCTAGCCTGGCTGTCCCTGATCCTCTTCCCCATCATTCCAGCCCCCTGGAATGTGGCGGCCCTGTTTTTCAATGGCCTTCCCCTGGGCATGATCTGGGGCCTGGTCTTCGGCTATATGGAAGGCCGTCGCACCTCTGAGGCCCTGGGTGCCATTCTCTGCGCCAGCTTCATCGTCTCGTCGGGCATGGTGAAGTCGGTGGGCAAGTGGATCATGGAGACCCAGCATGTGGGCGTCTTCTGGATGCCGGCCGTCACCGGCGCCCTGTTCATCCCCCTGCTGCTGATGTCGGTCTGGGCCCTCGAGCAGTTGCCGCCCCCCTCGGAGGCTGACGAAGCCGAGCGGGTGCGCAGGTCACCCATGACGGCCGCTGAGCGCCGGAGCTTCCTTTTTACATATGCCCCCGGCATCCTCTTGCTGGTGATCGGATACGTCCTGCTGAGCGCCTTCCGCGACTTCCGCGACAACTTCGCCGCCGAGATCTGGACCGCCCTGGGCTATGGCAAGGCGTCTTCGGTATTCAGCGCCAGCGAATTGCCTGTGGCCGTGATCGCCCTCGGCGTTCTGGCGGCCCTGATGACCGTCAAGGACAACCTCAAGGCCCTGCTGGCCATGCATGGGGTCATTATCGCAGGCTGCGCCCTGGTTGGACTTTCGACCCTGGCCTTTCAGGCGCACATGATCTCGCCATTGGCCTGGATGATCCTGAATGGCGCGGGCCTTTACATGGGCTATACCCCCTTCAATGCCATGCTGTTTGACCGGCTGGTGGCCTATAGCGGGCAGATCGCCACGGCAGGCTTCCTGATCTATGTGGCCGATGCCTCGGGGTATTTCGGGTCTGTGGCCCTGCTGATCTGGCGCAATTTCGGGGCCCCCAATCTGAACTGGCTCCAGGCGTTTTCCCTGGGTGCCTATGCCGTCAGCCTGATCGGCATGAGCTTCACGGCGCTGTCCATGATCTACTTCTTCCGTCGGGCAAAAGCTGCCAGGCCTTTGATCTAGGTCAGCGCCCGGCCGCGCCACATGCCGGAAGAGACCGCCAGATCCGGAGGTCTCCCCCATGCCTGCCCTGGCCGAAATTTCGTCGCAGACCCTGTCCCGCGCGGCCCTGATCGCCAAGTATGACGGCCGTGCCCCGCGCTATACCAGCTATCCCACCGCCGTGCAGTTCACCGCCGATGTGGATGCCGGAGTCTATGCGGGCTGGCTGGGTGGCTTGTCCGTGGACGAGGCGGTTTCCCTCTATCTGCACATTCCGTTCTGTGCGCGGCTCTGCTGGTATTGCGGCTGCAATACCCGCGCCGTGAACCGCCATGCGCCAGTGCGGGACTATGTGACCTATCTCATGCGGGAGACCGCCATGCTGGCTGACGCCCTGCCCGGCCGGATGAAGGTGGACGCGGTCCATCTGGGTGGCGGCACCCCCAACATGCTGACCCCCGATGAACTGGACCTGATCTTCGGCACCCTGAAACAGACCTTCGAGCTCAGCCCGGCCGCCGAAATCGCCGCCGAGCTGGACCCGGAAATCCTCACCCGGGACTGGGTCAAGGCCGCCGCCGCCAAGGGCCTCAACCGCGCCAGCCTGGGGGTGCAGAACCTGGCACCGGAGGTCCAGGCCGCGGTCAACCGGGTGGAGCACTTCAGCCACATTGCCAGTTGCGTCGACTGGCTGCGGGAATTCGGGGTTGCCTCGATCAATATGGACCTGATGTATGGCCTGCCCAGACAGACCGTGGCCAACACCCTCGACACTGTCCGCGAGATCCTGACCGTCCGTCCCGAGCGCCTGGCCCTGTTCGGCTATGCTCATGTGCCGTGGATGAAATCCCACCAGCAGCTGATCAAGGACGAGGACCTGCCCGGCGCTGCAGAGCGTCTGGACCAGAGCGAGGCGGCGGCCGAACTTCTGGTATCGGAGGGCTATGTCCGCATCGGCCTCGACCACTTCGCCCTGCCCGGAGACTCCCTCTGCAAGGCCATGGCCCAGGGCCGGATGCATCGCAATTTCCAGGGCTATACCACCGACGAAGCCCCAGTCCTGCTGGGTCTTGGGGCTTCGGCCATCGGCAACCTGCCCCAGGGCTTCACCCAGAATGTCAGCCAGGAGCTGGGCTGGCGGGCTGCCATCGACCGGGGAGACCTGCCCATAGCCCGGGGCGTTGCCCTCACCGACGATGACCGGTTCCGGGGCGAGATCATCGAAAGGTTGATGTGCGACTTCGACGTCGATCTGGCGCAGGTCTGTGCCCGTCACGGCCGTGACCTTGCAGACCTGGACGACACACGCCCGGGCCTTGCAGATCTGGCAGCCGACGGCCTGCTGACCATGGAGGGCGACCGCGTGATCGTCACCGAAGCCGGCAGGCTGGTGGTCCGCACCCTCTGCGCCCTGTTCGACATCTATTTCGCCCCGGAGGGGGGGCGGCACGCCAGGGCGCTATAGCCGACCGGCGGAATTCACTTGGCGTCTGGATTGAGGCGCATAAGAATGGCGCCCAAAGAAAAGTCCCGCCGGGAGGCCACCATGCACGATCTCATCATCCGTAACGGAACCCTTGTTGACGGCACCGGCGCCCCCCCAGTCCTGGGCGACATCGCCATTGACGGCGACCGGATCGTCCAGGTCGGCAAGATCACGGGATCGGCCCGCAAGGAGATCGACGCCCAGGGCATGGTCGTCACCCCGGGCTGGGTGGACATCCACACCCACTATGACGGTCAGGCCACCTGGGATCCGCTTCTGGCCCCCTCCAGCTGGCACGGCGTCACCACGGCCATCATGGGCAATTGCGGGGTCGGCTTTGCCCCCGTCCGCCCCCAGGACCACAACTTCCTGATCGAGCTGATGGAAGGCGTCGAGGACATTCCCGGCGCCGCCCTGGCCGAAGGCATTGACTGGCAGTGGGAGCGCTTCCCCGAATATCTCGACGCCCTGGAATCCAAGAAGCGGGCCATCGACGTCGGCGTCCACGTGCCCCACGGCGCGGTCCGGGCCTATGTCCTGGGCGACCGCTGCAATACAGACTACGCCCCCAATGCCGACGAGATCGCCGAAATGGCCGAGCATGTCCGCGAGGGCGTCATGGCCGGGGCCCTGGGCTTTTCCACCTCGCGCACCCTGCTGCACAAGGACAAGCAGGGCATCCACGTCCCGGGCACCTTTGCCGGATCCGACGAAATGCTGGCCCTGGGCCTGGCGATGAAGGGCCTGAACCACGGCGTCTTCGAGATGGTGTCCGACCATCTCGGCGACGACGACGAGTGGGCCTGGGTCAAGGCCTTTGCCCAGGAGACCGGCCTGCCGGTCACCCTGGTGGCCACCTCCGCCGGCGCCTATGAAGGCAACAAGATGTACAACATCGCCGAAGAGTCCCGGCTGCAGGGCATGGACATCCGGCCCCAGATCGCCGGCCGCCCCACCGGCGTCCTGCACGGCCTGCAGTCCAACTTCCACGTCTTTGTCGGCCATCCGACCTATGCCAGCCAGGTCGCCCCCCTGGACCTCGAAGGCCGGGTTGCAGCCCTCAAGCGCCCCGACATCCGTGCCGCCATCCTCGGTGAGAACAGCGGCATCCGCTCGGCCATCATGGGCTCGGACATGACGGAATTCCTGTTCCGCATCTTCCCCCTGGGCGACAATCCGAACTATGAGCCCGACCGCGAGGCCAGCGTCTCGGGCATGGCCGCCGCCGCCGGGATCACCCCGCTGGAAATGATGTACGACCTGCTGATCCGCGAGGACGGCAAGGAGCTGTTCTACCAACCCCTGGGGGGCTACAACACTTACAACTTCGACTTCTTCCGCAAGAACATGCAGCACCCCAATGTGCTGTTTGGCCTGTCGGACGGGGGCGCCCACTGCGGGGTCATAGCCGACGCCGGCATGCCCACCTTCATCCTCACCTACTGGGCCCGTGACCGGGTCAAGGGCGAGCGCTTCCCCCTGGAATTCCTGGTTCGCAAGCTGACCAGCGACACCGCCAGGGCCTATGGCCTCAACGACCGCGGCGAGCTGAAGCCCGGCATGCTGGCCGACATCAACATCATCGACTTCGAGCGCCTGCGCCTCTTCCGGCCCGAGGCGGTCCACGACCTGCCGGCCGGCGGCAAGCGCCTGGTCCAGCGGGTGGAGGGCTATCGCTATACGCTGAAGTCGGGCGAGGTGACCTTTGACGACGGGGAATTCACCGGCGCCCTGCCGGGAACCCTGGTCCGGGGCGGCCGGGAAGCCAGAATTCTCGCCTAAGCTAACCTAGCGTCGGGCTTGTGGCCTTGGCCGCGAGCCCTATTGTATCGACCAACGACCCATTCGAGACGACCGGAGAGACCCACATGGCGGATTTTGGCGGCGACGTTGAGCTTGAAACCTTCCGCAAGGAAGCCCGCGACTGGC
This sequence comes from uncultured Alphaproteobacteria bacterium, assembly GCA_903928755.1. GTDB lineage: Bacteria > Pseudomonadota > Alphaproteobacteria > Caulobacterales > Caulobacteraceae > Phenylobacterium. The sequence goes on from CAIYSH010000348.1 coordinate 13,002, forward strand.
TGGAAGCCAACTTCCCCCAGTCCCTGCGCAGCAAGCAGGGTCTGGCCCTGGCCATGATGGACGGCCCGGCCCCCACCGGCGATCTGGGCCAATGGAAGGCCGCCATGGGCGCCAAGGGCTGGGGCACCCCCACCTGGCCTGCGCAATATGGCGGCGGCGGTCTCTCCCAGGCCCAGGCCCGGGTCCTGCAGCAGGAAATGGCCGCCATCGGCGCCTTCAACCCGCTGATGGCCGGCATGGGCGTGACCATGATCGGTCCGACCATCATGGATTACGGTACTGAAGAGCAGAAGCAGACCCACATCCCGCGCATCTGCCGCGGCGAGGTTCGCTGGTGCGTCGGCTATTCCGAGCCGGGCGCCGGGTCAGACCTGGCCTCCCTGCAGATGCGCTGCGTCGACATGGGCGATCACTGGCAGATTGACGGCCAGAAGATCTGGACCTCGGGCGCCCAGTATTCCGACTGGTGCGGCGCCCTGGTCCGCACCGATCCCTCCGCCAAGAAACATGAGGGCATCAGCTTCATCCTGATCGACATGCATCAGGCCGCCATCGAAACCCGGCCGATCAAGCTGATCGCCGGCGCCTCGCCCTTCTGCGAAACCTTCTTCACCGAAGCCACGGCCCCCAAGGACGCCCTGCTGGGCGAGATCAACCATGGCTGGACCGTGGGCAAGCGCCTGCTGCAGCACGAGCGCGCCAGCCAGACCGGCGTCTCCATGGGCGGCAAGTCCACCCCGCTCCAGGACATTGCTCGCAAGTATGTGGGCGTCGATGAGGCCGGCCGCATCGCCGACGCCGACCTGCGCACCCGCCTGACCCAGCACCTGATGGACGCCAAGATCCACGGCCTGACCCTGGCCCGCGCGGTCGCCGAAGCCAAAGGCAATTCCAGCCCCGGCAACGCCGCCTCGGTCCTGAAGAACAGCGCCACCAATGTCTCGCAGACCCGCGCCGAACTGACCCTGGAAATCATGGGCGGCCAGGGCCTGGGCTGGGAAGGCGAGGCCTTCGAAAAGGAAGAAATCGAAGCCGTCCGCGGCTGGCTCAGCGGCAAGGCCATGTCCATCTATGGCGGCTCATCCGAGATCCAGAACAACATCATCTCCAAGCGGATTTTGGGCCTGCCGGATACGATGCAGTCGACCTAGGGGAAGGCTGCGAGGGACAGACACAGGCGAGCTGGCCCACTTTGTTCTTGTTTTGTTTCACGTGAAACAGCTATAGATACAAGGCGATAGATCTTTCGGCGGGAGCCCGATGATTGCCTTGTCACGCCCAAAGCGAGCCCTGTCTCGCCTGGACTTGAAAAACCCATCTGGTTGGGTTATTTGATCCCGTGGTCACGATCCATAGGGCCCACGGCTTGCGGTTCATCATCTTCGTCGATGACCATGAGCCGGCCCATGTCCACGTCTTCGGAGATGGTCACGCCAAGATCAACCTGATCAGCGCGGATGGGGGACCCAGGATCGTGACGATTGAAGGCATGAAGCGCAGCGACGTGCGCCGCGCCATGCAGGTCGTGGTCGAGCAACAGCTGGTCATGCTGTCACGGTGGAGGGACATACATGGGTGACGCAATTCTGCTCGGCCTGAGCGAGGCTGAACTCGCAGCCGCCGAGGCCCGGGGCCGCGAATCCGCACGGACCGAGCCCAGGGCCGTCCGCGCCCACTATGACCTTCAGGTCGGGCGGGTGGTGGTAGACCTGACCAATGGCTGC
>CAIYSH010000349.1 GCA_903928755.1 uncultured Alphaproteobacteria bacterium
AGCCATCACCAAGCCCTCAAACAAGGCTTCCATGCGGGTTCTGGAAAAAGTGGGATTCTTGTTCCAGCGTATGATTGATCTCCCTGGCCAGGATTCTCCCAGCACCTATTTCCTCCTGGAAACCTAGGCTCCGAGCATGCGGGCCGCAACCGGGGCGAAATAGGTGATGACTCCGGCAGCACCCGCCCGTTTGAAGGCCCCCAGGCTCTCCAGTATGGCCCGATCCTCGTCGAGCCAGCCATTGGCCGTTGCTGCCTTGATCATGGCATACTCGCCGGAGACCTGAAAGGCGAAGGTCGGTACGTGGAAGGCCTCCACCACCCTGGAGACGATATCCAGATAGGGCATGCCGGGTTTGACCATGACCATGTCGGCACCCTCGGCAATGTCGAGGGCCACCTCCCGCAGGGCCTCTGCGGAATTGGCATAGTCCATCTGGTAGGTCTTCTTGTCGGCGGGGTTGTCTACCGAGCCTGTGCCCAGCTTTCCTGATCCTATGGCTTCCCGATAGGGACCATAAAAGGCCGAAGCATATTTTGCGGCATAGGACATGATCATGACATCCTGGTGGCCTGCGCTTTCCAGGGCGCTTCTCAGCGCGCCACAGCGCCCGTCCATCATGTCTGAGGGAGCCAGTATGTCCGCGCCGGCTTCGGCCTGCATCAGGGCCTGGGCGACAAGGATCTCAATTGTGGCATCGTTCAGGATCCTGCCGCCTTCGATGATCCCGTCATGGCCATGGTCCGTAAAAGGGTCCAGGGCGACATCGCACATGATGCCGACTTCCGGGGCCGCATCCTTCATGGCCTTGACGGCCCTGGCGACAACACCGTCCGGGTCCAGGGCCAGCGTGCCCGCGGCATCCTTTTTGGAGCCGTCGATGTGGGGAAACACTGCAATGGCCGGTATGCCCAGCCTGCGGGCTTCCACTGCGGCCTTGGCACACTCACGGACCGATAGCCGAGAGACCCCCGGCATGGAGGGGACAGCAATTTCCCCTTCGCCCTCATGGACGACCATGGACCAGATGAGATCGGCTGGCGTCAATACGGTTTCCCGGACCAGTCGGCGGATCCAGTCGGCCTGCCGCAGACGACGCAGGCGAAGGGCCGGATAGGGAGCAAGAGGTGTATGGGTCATGAAATGGCCTGTGACTTATCCCGTCTGACGATGCAAGGGCGTCGCGTTGACTTGTCCTGTTTCTGGGGTCAGTTGCAGATCTGACTCTGGCGGGACGCAACGGAATGGACTTCAATCTCAACGATGATCAGGCGGCGCTGCAGAACCTCGCCAGGGATTTTGCCCGGGACGAGCTTGCGCCAAACTCTGCGGCCTGGGATGCAAACCATCACTTTCCGACGGATGTTCTGAGGCAGGCTGCGGCCCTGGGATTTGCAGGGCTGTATGTTGCAGAGGATGTTGGCGGCTCCAACCTGACGCGGCTGGACGCTGCGATCATTTTCGAGGCGCTCGCCGAGGGCGATGTGTCCAGCACAGCATTTCTGTCCATTCATAACATGGCATCGTGGATGATTGACCGGTTCGGGTCTGATCAGCTGCGGCGGAAATATCTTCCAGGGCTGACCACCATGGATCTGATCGCCAGTTACTGTCTTACCGAGCCATCTTCAGGTTCCGACGCGGCCAGTCTGCGAACGATTCCGACAGACAGGAATCTACCGTGGTCCCGCCTCGGACCGCGGCGGCGCGTGCGCACCGGGCACCGTCAGGTCCACCGCCCCCGCACCGTGCAGCACCGTGCCGTCGTCCTC
>CAIYSH010000350.1 GCA_903928755.1 uncultured Alphaproteobacteria bacterium
CGGGCGCGGACCGCCGGATCATGAACCTTGTGATCGGTTCTGTCCGGTGGTGCCTTGATGGGGGCATCGGGGGCCGCCAGGGTGAACCCCGCCAGGCCGAAGGAAAAGAGCACGGTCGCAACCGTCATTGCGCGCCGGGGCAGCCTGTTCATTTGCATCTCCGAGACTCATTACACCCCCCACCTAAGCGCGTGGATCGGGCGATTCTGTGTCACGGATTGAAATCCTGCCGAAACACTCAGGACAGGGCATTCCGGCAGGCTGCGGCCATGGCAATCGGACCAAGGGCCACGGCGGCGGCGGTATAGGCGCACAGCAGGGCGAAGCCGGCATGCCAGGGCAGCCCGCCGGCAAAAGCATCCAGGGCCCCGCCCCCGAAGATTACCGGCGGCGTGAACAGTGGCAGGACGATAACCGCCGTCAGCAGTCCGCCCCGACGGGCACCCAGGCTCAGGGCGGCACCTATCCCTCCGGCAAAGGCGAAGGCCAGGCCACCGATCAGGGCACTGACCAGCACAAGGGGGGCAAGGGCAGGGCTGCCGCCCAGGGCAATAGCGGTAACCGGCGCGGCCAGGGCCAGGGGCAGGCCGGTCGCCAGCCACTGACCGAAGCATTTCACGGCACAGACAAACTCCAGCGGCAGGGGAGCAAGGGTCAGAAGGTCCAGGGCCCCGTCTTCAAAGTCGCGCTCGAACAACCGGTCGAGGCCCAGCAGGGTGGCAAGGGCCAGGGTCACCCAGGCCACACCGGGGGCCACCGCCGCCAGCCGCGCCGGTTCCGGTCCCGAAGCCAGAGGCAGGAGGGTTGCCGCCCCAAGATAGAAACCCGCCGAAACCAGGGGGCCACCCCCCCGGCCCCAGGCCAGGGCGGTCTCGCGCTTCAGCAGGATCCAGGCCCGGCTCATGGGGCGATCTCGAGGGCAAGGGCGGGCACGGGCAGGGGGTCATGAATCGCAGCGATGATCATGCCGCCTGTTTTCAGATGCTCGGCCATGATCTCACCGAACCGTGTCCGCCAGACGCCATCCAGCGGACTGAGGGGCTCATCCAGCAGCCAGAGGGCACGAGGCGCTGCCAGCAGACGGGCCAGAGCCAGACGCCGTTTCTGGCCGGCGGACAGCCTCCGGACTTCGAGATCCAGCAGGGTCCGGATTTCGAGACGGTCAACAGCCCTGGCCATGGCGTCCTGAGTTCCCCCGGACCAGGTGATCCAGAAGTTCAGCTCATCGGCCGCCGATTGCCCGGCCTTCAGTCCATCCGCATGGCCCAGGAGGTGAATTTCCCGGCGCCGGGCCTCACCCGGATCAAGGGCGCCAAACGTGATGTCGCCCCGGGTCGGCTCCAGGAGGCCCGCGACCGCCCGCAGCAGGCTGGTTTTTCCCGAGCCGTTCCGGCCCGTCAGGGCACAGGCCTGACCCGCCTCGAGCCTGAGGTTCAGGCCCTGGAAAAGGCTCCGACCGCCCCTGCTGATGGCAAGGTCCCGGATCTCGAAACCAGAGATCATGGTCTTAGCCTCCGGCTCGAATGGACGCGCCCCGCGCGAAAGGGTATGACGCCCCCGGCCGGCGTCCCTTCGGGGGGTATTCGCGGCGCGGAAGCGAACGCTGTGTGTCCGCTTCCTGAAGCGCGCGATCTCCGAGGCAGACGTTCTGCGGCCGTAAACAGAGGAAGGATTCCTGACAATGGCTTCAATCGATAGCCTCAAAACCCGCCGAGAACTCAAGGTGGGATCCAAGACCTACATCTATTACAGCCTTCCGGCGGCGGAAGAAGCCGGTCTGGCCGGAGTTTCTCGCCTTCCGGCCTCCATGAAGGTGCTTCTCGAGAATCTGTTGCGCAATGAAGACGGTGAGACCGTCGCTGGCGACGACCTGAAGGCGCTGGCCGCCTGGACCGAAAACAAGGGTTCGGTCGAGCACGAGATCAGCTTCCGGCCTGCCCGCGTCCTGATGCAGGACTTCACGGGCGTCCCGGCCGTTGTGGACCTGGCCGCCATGCGCGACGCCATGACGCACCTGGGGGCCAACCCTGAAAAGATCAATCCGCTCAGCCCCGTCGATCTGGTGATCGACCACTCGGTGATGGTCGACTTTTTCGGCACCGCCAAGGCCTTCGGCGAGAACGTGGATCGGGAATATGAGCGCAATATCGAGCGTTACCGCTTCCTGCGCTGGGGCTCGTCGGCCTTCAACAATTTCCGCGTCGTGCCCCCCGGCACGGGTATCTGCCACCAGGTGAACCTGGAATATCTGGCCCAGACCGTCTGGATCAATGACGACGAAGGCGCCACCGTCGCCTATCCCGACACCGTGGTCGGCACTGACAGCCACACCACCATGATCAACGGCCTGTCGGTCCTGGGCTGGGGCGTCGGCGGGATTGAGGCCGAGGCGGCCATGCTGGGTCAGCCCATTCCCATGCTGATCCCCGAGGTCATCGGCTTCAAGCTGACCGGGGCCATGCCGGAAGGCGCCACCGCCACAGACCTGGTCCTGACCGTCACCCAGATGCTGCGCAAGAAGGGCGTGGTCGGCAAGTTCGTGGAATTCTTCGGTGAAGGCCTGGCGGGCCTGACCCTGGAAGACCAGGCCACCATTGCCAACATGGCTCCGGAATACGGCGCCACCTGCGGCTTCTTCCCGGTGACCAAGGCGACCATCGACTATCTGCGGGCCACTGGCCGCGAAAAGGCCCGGGCGGATCTGGTTGAAGCCTATGCCAAGGCCCAGGGCCTGTGGTTCGAGCCCGGCGATGCCGATCCCATCTTCACCGATACCCTGGAACTTGACCTCGGCTCGGTCCTGCCCTCGCTGGCCGGCCCCAAGCGTCCCCAGGACCGGGTCCTGCTGTCCGACGCCGCATCCGAGTTCAACCTCGCGCTCGGCAAGGAATTCGGCAAGGACGGCGTTGGCGACCGGGTCGCCGTCGCTGGCGAGAAGTTCGACGTCGGCAATGGCGACGTCGTGATCGCGGCCATCACCTCCTGCACCAACACCTCCAACCCCTCGGTCCTGATCGCCGCTGGCCTTGTGGCCAAGAAGGCCGTCGAAAAGGGCCTGAAGGTCAAGCCGTGGGTCAAGACATCCCTCGCCCCCGGCAGCCAGGTGGTCACCGACTATCTGAAGGCCGCGGGTCTGACCAAGAGCCTGGACGCCCTGGGCTTCAACCTGGTCGGCTATGGCTGCACCACCTGCATCGGCAATTCCGGTCCCCTGCCGGAAGCCATCTCGGAAGCCGTCAGCGGCGGCGACCTGGTGGCCTGCTCGGTCCTGTCGGGTAACCGCAATTTCGAGGGCCGGGTCAATCCGGACGTCCGCGCCAACTATCTGGCCTCTCCGCCCCTGGTGGTGGCCTATGCCCTGGCCGGTTCCATGCTGATCGACCTGTCCAAGGATCCGATCGGTACGGGCAAGGACGGCAAGCCCGTCTATCTCAAGGACATCTGGCCGACCTCTGAAGAAGTCGCGACCCTGCAGCGCAAGCATGTCACCCAGAAGATGTTCGCCACCCGCTATTCTGACGTCTTCAAGGGCGACAAGAACTGGCAGGGCATCAAGGTCGCGGGCGGACAGACCTATGCCTGGGACATGGGCTCGACCTATGTGCAGAACCCGCCCTATTTCCGCGACATGAAGATGGAGCCGGACGCTGTCACCGACATCATCGAGGCCCGCGTGCTCTCGGTGTTCGGCGACTCGATCACCACCGACCACATCAGCCCGGCCGGTTCGATCAAGGCCTCGGGACCCGCGGGCGAATATCTGAGGGACCGCCAGGTGCCGACCTCGGAGTTCAACTCCTACGGTGCCCGTCGCGGCAATCACGAAGTGATGATGCGCGGCACCTTCGCCAATATCCGGATCCGCAACAAGATCACTCCGGAGATCGAAGGCGGCGTCACCAAGCACTTCCCGTCGCGGGACGTCATGTCCATCTATGACGCGGCCATGCGCTACCAGAACGAAGGTCGCCCCCTGGTGGTCTTTGCCGGCAAGGAATACGGCACGGGCTCGTCCCGTGACTGGGCGGCCAAGGGCACCAAGCTGCTGGGCGTCCGCGCGGTCATCGCCGAGAGCTTCGAGCGGATCCACCGGTCCAACCTGGTCGGCATGGGCGTCCTGCCCCTGCAGTTCCTCCAGGACGGCTGGCAGAAGCTGAACCTGACCGGCGAGGAGATCGTCTCCATCCGCGGCCTCACCGAACTGTCGCCCCGGCGTCAGCTGACGGTGGAAATGTATCGTCCCTCCGACGGGCGCATTGCCCGCTTCCCGGTCCGTTGCCGGATCGATACGCCGACCGAGCTTGAGTATTTCAAGAATGGCGGCGTTCTGAACTACGTCCTGCGCAATCTGGCGCGCGCAGAGGACTAGGTCCACACGACAGGGTCCCTGCGCCGATCCGGTGCCGGGGCCCCGTCAACACTGCCGCTCACAGCTTGTTGAACCCTGTTTTCCTGTAACTCCGGCAAAGTCCGCCCCATGCGCGCCGCCCTCGTCGCAAGTCTGATCCTGGTTTTTGCGCCGGGCCTGGCCATGGCCAGATCACCTGTGCTTGTCGAGCTCTACACGGCGCAGGGTTGTGCCTCCTGCGTCGATGCAAATGCGGCGCTCGAAAGGACAGCGGAGGCGCCGGACGTCCTGGCCCTGACCTTCCCGGTCGACTACTGGGACTATCTCGGCTGGACCGATACCTTCGCCAGGCCTGAATTCACGGCCCGTCAGAAGACCTTTGTCGCCAGGTTCGGGCTGCGGGAACCCTATACCCCCCAAGTCGTCATTGACGGCCGCTATCAGACCGGTGGCAAGCAGACAGAGAACATTGATGCCCTGATCTCCAAAGCGGCTTTGGCCGCACATGGAGCCCCCGACATCGCCTTCATCGGCAATCGGCGCCTGGATGTGGGACAGGGCACCGCCCCCAGGGGCGGGGCCGATGTCTGGCTGGCGGCCTATGAGGCCAGGCCCCAGGACGTGCTGGTCAAGAAGGGCGATAACAAGGGTCAGACCGTCACCCATATCAATGTGGTCCGCAGCCTTCAGCGGTTGGGAAGCTGGCGGGGACGTCCCACGGCCTACCGCCTGCCTGAAACCGAACCGGGCCTGTCACTGGCTGTCTTTGTCCAGGCTCCCCGGGGTGGCCGCATACTGGCCGTGGCCCGGAAGGTTGCAATCTCAAGAACTGCGGCGACGTCAGGTCAGTAGCCAGACACGAAAACGCCCACGCAACGGGGGGGAGAGTTGCGCGGGCGCGATCGACTTGATCTGTATCGGCTGAACGGGCCCGCAATCCTGGTGGGGCTGGGGGGGCTGTTCAGGGTCCGGGACCAACGTGGCTCCGTTCAACCGACAATGCCAATATGGAGACCACATCAGGCGGTGAAAGGTCCGAATTGAGGTCATTTCAGGGCGAAAATACCAGCCGTCCGGTAATTGTCGCGGCGGCCATTCCTGGTCTAACCTCTCCCCAATGGCTCTGGATCCAACTTCGCCCGCCCCCAGGGGGGCCTCCGTCTTTTTTGAGCGACGGGAGCTCAATCGCATTCTCCTGCTTTATGGCCGCATGGTCGCTGCGGGAGAATGGCGGGACTACGCCATCGACGCCCTTTCGGAGGCCTGCATCTTTTCTGTGTTTCGCAGGTCGGCCGAAGCGCCCGCCTATCGAATCGAAAAACGCCCGGCCCTGGCCAAGCGCCAGGGGGCCTGGGCGGTCATAGGCGAGGGCGGGATGGTGCTGAAGCGCGGCCAGGAGCTGGAGCAGGTGCTGACCGTCTTTGACAGCCGCCGGTTCCGGGTGGTCGATTGACGGCCATGAAAAAGCCCCGGCAGTCGCCCGCCGGGGCCTGAGTCCGTCAATCCCCGGGGATCTAGCGCCGGTTGCCGAGGAAGCTCAGCAGGAACTGGAACAGGTTGATGAAGTCCAGATAGAGGCTGAGGGCTCCGTAATTCGTGGCCACGCCCAGGGCGGCTTCGTTTCCACCCAGCTGATAGTAGGTCATCTTCAGCTTCTGGGTGTCATAGGCGATCAGGCCTGCGAAGATCAGAACCCCGACCAGGTTGATGATCAGGGCCATGGGACCGCTGTTCATGAACATGTTGATCAGGCTGGCACCGATCAGACCCCAGAGTCCCATGATCAGGAAGCTGCCAAATCCGGTCAGATCCTTCTTGGTGGTGTAGCCCACCAGGGACAGGCCGCCAAAGGCTGTGGCCGTCAGCAGGAAGGTCGTGCCGATGGATTCACCTGTATAGACGATGGTCACCACGCCCAGCGAAGCCCCGATCAGGCTGACGATCGACCAGTAGACCAGACCTGCAGTGCGGGGCGTTGCATTGCGGATGCCGAACCCGGCAAACAGGATCACCGCCAGGGGTGCGAAGGCGATGATCATGCCCAGCAGGCTGTAGCCAACGCGGTTATTGGCCACGGTGAACATCAGGTCACGAACCGGTGGATAGGTACCCGTGATATAGGCAAGGGTGGCGGACAGAAGCAGTCCCAGCGCCACCTTGTTGTAAACGCCGAGCATGAACTTGCGCAGACCGACGTCCATCGACATGTCGGCGGTGCCCGAAACTTCGGGGCGTGCAATGCCGCGGTTGAAGTCGCTCATGTGAGCCTGGCCCTTGAATGAAACGCCCCCATTGGGCGCAGCTTTCAATATCGGCTCCCAATGCGGGTTTCGCAAGGTCTCCACCCATCAGGGGTCCACAAGATTTTGCGAAGTCTGCAGGCCTGACCTAATCTGGGCCCATGATCCGCCTCTTTGCTGCCCTTTCCATTCCGCCTGGGATTTCCGAAGGCCTGATCCGCCGCCAGTCCGGCCTGCACGAGGCGCGGTGGCGGCCCGCCGAGGCCTTTCACATCACCCTGAGGTTCTTTGGCGACATACCCGAAACCGCAGCGGCGGATCTGGATCTGGAGCTGTCCAGGATCGCCTTCCGCCCCCTCGATCTGGAGCTCAAGGGGGTAGGGGCCTTTGGCGAGGGCGCGGACATTCACGCCGTATGGGCCGGGGTTGCGGACCATCCCGGTCTCACCAGGCTGCACAGGGCCTGCGAAAGTGCCGCCCGCAGGGCTGGCCTCGCGCCCGATGGCCGCAGGTATCGGCCCCATGTCACCCTGGCATATCTGCGGCGGGCAGATCCGGCGGATGTCGCCCACTGGATCGCGGCAAATGACCTGCTGAATTCCCCGGCCTTCCGGGCGGAAGGTTTCGGCCTCTATTCGTCCTGGCAGACCCAGGAAGGATCCCGCTATCGCCTCGAGCGTGCCTATCCTATCTAGGGCGTTTTAGGGAGCGGGCCATGTCCGACTGGATCAGTGCTGTCATCCTCGGCATCGTCGAGGGTCTGACCGAATTCATTCCCGTGTCTTCGACCGGGCACCTGCTCCTGACCAAGATGATGCTGGGCCTGCCAGACGGCTTCTGGGACACCTTTACGGTGCTCATCCAGCCAGGCGCCATCCTCGCCATGGTGGCCCTCTATTTCGGCCGGCTGTGGGCGGTGGTTCTTGCCCTGCCATCGCAGCCGGAGGCGCGCCGCTTCGTCGCCTCTGTCCTGATCGCCTTCCTGCCAGGTGCCGTGGCAGGCGTCCTGCTGCACGACGTCATCAAGGGCATACTGTTCGAGAGCCCGCGCCTGATCTGCTGGTCCCTGATGATTGGTGGGCTTGTCCTTCTGGCCGTGGACCGCTGGGCCCCGCCGCCCCGGGACACCGACGCCATGAACCTGCCCTGGCTGACCGCCCTGCTGGTCGGGGCCGCCCAGACCCTGGCCCTGATCCCGGGGGTCTCGCGGTCAGGCGGCACCATTGTTGCCTCCATGCTGCTGAGGGTGGAAAAGCGGGCGGCGGCGGAATTTTCCTTCTTCCTGGCCATTCCGACCATGGCCGGGGCCTTTGCCCTGGATCTCTGGAAAAACCGCCATGCCCTGAATACCGATCAGGCCGGGCTCATCGCCCTTGGCTTCGCCGTCAGCTTCGTGGTCGGGTATATCGTCGTCAGGAAGACCCTGGACTTCGTCTCGGCCCGCGGCTTCGCGCCTTTTGCCTGGTGGCGGATCGCGGTGGGGGCGGCGGGCCTGATCTGGCTGACCACCCATACCTGACCCGGGCTGTCAGGCCCCCTTGGCCGCAAGCCGCTCGGTCTCGTCGGCATACTGCCCGCCCTTGCGGAACCTGTAGAGATAGGTCGGCAATATGGCTTCCACCGGCGTCGGCGTCAGGCCAAGATCCGACAGGCACGGATATGCGCCACTGGCGACATTGTCGGTCTTGAGCAATTCCACCTGATCACTGGTGAGGGGCGGCGTCAGGGCCACCAGGCTGGCCAGTTCCCCGACCTTGCCGATCAGACGGGCCATCGGGAAGGGCAGGGGCACAAGTATCCGGTTGCGCTCGGTCTGGGCATTGATCAGCTCCAGGATCTCCTTGAAGCTGAACACCCCGGGGCCCCCCAGCTCATAGGTTTTTCCGGCCGCGTCCGGATCAGCAATGACTTTTGCAATGGCCTTGGCCACATCACCGACAAAGACCGGCTGGAACCTGGTGTGACCGCCGCCGATCAGGGGCAGGACCGGGCTGAAAACCGACATCTGGGCGAACAGGTTGAAGAAGCCGTCGCCCTGCCCGAATATGATCGAGGGCCGGATGATGATGGCCTCGGGAAATTCCTCCCGCACCGCCGCCTCGCCCATGGCCTTGGTCCGGGCATATTTTGCGTCCGAGGCGTCATCGGCACCGATGGCCGACATCTGCACCAGGGTCGAAATCCCCATTTCCCGGGCCGCCTTGGCCACATTGCGCGACCCCATGGTGTGGACGCTCTGGAATTTCTGGCGACCGCTTTCATACAGCAGGCCCACCAGGTTCACCGCCGCGCTTGCCCCCTCCAGGGCCCGGCTGACCGAGGCTGGATTGCGGATATTGGCCTGGACCACTTCGATCTGGCCCACATCCCCCAGCAGACGCATGGTGTGTGCAAGATGCGGCTGACGGACGGCGACGCGAACGCGGGCACCCTGACGGGCCAGGGCGCGCACCACCTGGCTGCCGACAAACCCCGAACCGCCGAAGACGGTGACCAGATTCTGCATGGGTATCATCCGAATGGAGGCAAGACTGGCCCTGCGATAGACGATGCGGCCCCGCGCCGCAATCAGGGCGATATGCGATAGCCTTCATTGAGGCGTTGACCCGGGCTGGGTGGTGCCCTATGAACCGCCCCTCGCGCGATCCGGCGGATCGGGCCCAGGTGGCGGAATTGGTAGACGCGCTGGCTTCAGGTGCCAGTGGCTTAACGGCCGTGAAGGTTCGAGTCCTTTCCTGGGCACCATCCCTCTCTATAATGGAGAGGCGACAAACAGCGCCGGAGCGGAGCGAACCTTGGCGAATCATCTTCATGAAGGCGACATTCCCGCCGGCCTGTTTGCCGGGGTGACGTCGGTTGCCATTGATTCCGAGACCATGGGTCTGCGTCTGCGCCGCGACCCCCTGTGTGTCGTCCAGCTGTCGGCGGGGGACGGACACGCCCACGTGGTGCGGCTGAGCCGGCCGGCCTATGATGCGCCGAACCTCAAGGCCCTGCTGGTCGATCCGGCCATCACCAAGATCTTCCACTTCGGCCGGTTCGACATTGCCATGTTCTACCTGCACCTTGGCGTGACGACGGCCCCGGTCTACTGCACCAAGATCGCCTCCAAGCTGGCCCGCACCTATACCGACCGGCATGGCCTGAAGGATGTTTCCAGGGAATTGCTGGGGGTGGACATGTCCAAGGCCCAGCAGAGCTCGGACTGGGGTGCAGACACCCTCAGCCCGGACCAGCTTGCCTATGCCGCCTCCGACGTCCTGCACCTGCACGCGCTTCGCACCCGTCTGGACGCCATGCTCGAACGGGAGGGCCGCGATGGTCTGGCCCGGGCCAGTTTCGAATTCCTGCCCCATCGCGCCATTCTGGACGTCTCGGGCTGGGAAGACGTCGATATTTTTGCCCACGCCTAGGTCCAGGTGAGCCCTGCGGCAACAGGCTCGGGGATCGAACCCCGCCGGGATGTCTTCGAGCGGTGGCGTCGACACTCACGCCTGATCCGCCGGCTGCGCATCCTTTTGCCGATGGCCATTGGCCTCATCCTGATCATTGTGGCCGGCTTCGTGGTCCGTTCGACCCTGATCGGGGAAAAGGCCAAGCCCGTCGATACCCAGGCACCGATCCAGCTGGTCAATCCCAGATTCGTGGGCCGGGACAACAAGGGTCGGGCCTTCGTGATCACGGCCCGGGTCGCGACCCGGGATCCGGCCGACTATCAGCGGGTCATCCTCCAGACCCCGGCCCTGGTTCTCGATGAAGAAGGCGATAATCCCATGCGGATTTCAGCCTTGTCAGGAGTCTACCGCGAGGATGCCCGCCTGCTCAGCCTGGATGGTGACGTGAAACTCAATGGCGCCGACCTGAATTTCACCACGGCCAGCTCCCTGTTCAACACGGCAACCGGCGAACTCGAAGGGGCCGGTGAAATTCAGGGCGTCGGAGCGCTTGGAGAAATCATCGCAAAGTCCTATGGCGTGTACGACAAGGGTGATCGTCTGGTTTTCAAGGGCGGCGTTCATACCCGGGTCGAATCCAAGTAGGCTGGCGGTACGGACACATCACCATGATGACTCAGGTCTCCCGAACAACATTATTCGCCAGCCTGGCCGTTTCCCTGTTGGCTGCCATGCCGGCAAGCGCCCAGCTTTCGCAGAATTCCGATGCACCCGTGGACATCTCGGCCGACCAGCTTGAGGTGGTCAATACCCAGTGCCTGGCAACCTATCGCGGTGCCGCCGAAGCCCTGCAGGATACCGCGCGGCTCAGGGCAGATGTCCTGAAGATCTTCTACAAGACCCGCCAGGCACCCACCGGACCGCAGGCAGTGGCAGCCCAGGCGGCCGGCGCAAACGGGGCCATGGGCGGCAAGTGCGACAGCCAGCTTGATCGTATGGAAGCCTCCGGGACGGTATATTACCTCACACCCCAGCAAAGGGTCCGGGGGGACAGCGCCGTCTACCAGGCAGGTTCTGATACGATCATCATTTCCGGGGATGTCATCGCAATCCAGGGCCAGAATGTCCTGCGGGGCTCCAGACTGGTCATCAAGGTTTCCACCGGCGATGCCCAGATGCAGGGTGCCGGACCCGGCAAGGCCGGGCGCGTCCGCACGGTGATCTATCCGAAACAGCAACCGGCCGTCGCGGCCGTTGCCCCCCGCTAAGGAGCCGCCTTGAAACACGATCACTTTGAATCCCTGCCGGCCCTGGCCGGACAAGGGCTGGTGGTCGACAATATCGGCAAGGCTTTCCGTGGCCGGACCGTGGTCAAGGGCGTGACCCTGGCCCTCCGTCGCGGCGAGGTTCTGGGCCTTCTGGGGCCGAACGGCGCCGGCAAGACCACCTGCTTCTACATGATTACCGGTCTGATTCCGGCAGATTATGGGGCCATCTACCTCGATGGTGAGAACATCACCGCCCAGCCCATGTATCAGCGCGCCCGGATGGGACTGGGCTATCTCCCGCAGGAAACCTCGATTTTCCGGGGCATGACCGTTGAAGAAAACATCATGGCTGTGGTCGAGCTGCGGGATTCCAGCCGCACCTCATCCCGCGCCACGGTCACCGGCCTGCTGGAAGAATTGCGGATCGACCATCTGCGGAAGTCACCGGCCGTTGCCCTGTCCGGCGGTGAGCGGCGACGGGTTGAGATCGCCCGGGCCCTGGCCAGCGAGCCTGCCTTCATGCTGCTGGATGAACCCTTTGCCGGGATCGATCCCCTGGCCATCGCCGATATCCGCGACGTCATCGGCTATCTGAAGGCCCGGGGCATCGGAATCCTGATCACCGACCACAATGTGCGCGAAACCCTGGACATCATCGACCGCGCCGCCATCATTCACGCCGGCGAAGTCCTGTTCGAGGGCACGCCAGCCCAGATCGTCGACGATCCCGAAGTCCGCCGGGTCTATCTGGGCGAACATTTCGGGTAGCGCGCAGCGCCCATTGCAAGGCGCCGCATGCAGGCACCCGTCATGAGGGTCAGACCTGAATCAGGCTGCCATCAAATTGGAGACAGCCGACAAAATACAATTTAAAGGCGAAGTAGAACACAAACGACTCAAGGTCGCGATTGGCAACCCTGATTTGCTGCCGTCTGCCGGAACCCCAGGTCACGCCGTGCTTTTCAGGAATTTCAGCTCCGTGACACGACCAGCAGGTGGCCCGGTCCCGACCTTCCGGCGCGAGGTGGGCCTGATCCTGATGGTGGTCCTGGCGGTCTTCAGTTCGGTCGCGGCCTGGACCCCGACAAGCTATTCCCACACCGCCCGTATCCTCGCAATTCCCCGCATCCACCCGGTTCTTGGGGAAGCCCGCCCGATCCGGTCCGATGAATGGGCCGTCGCCACGCCCTATTATCAGATTGCCGTGGCCAACCGGTTCGGGCCACGCAATGAGTTGTCCCCCTACAAGGAGCCGCTCAAGGCCTATTTCGCCTTGCCGTCCAGGGACTGGAGCATGGTCTTCAAGCCAGACCTCTGGGGCTTCCTGGTCCTTGATCCCGCCCATGCCTTTGCCCTGCATTACGCCCTTCTGGCCCTCGCCATGGTCGTGGGGTTCACCCTGCTTCTGAGACAATTGGGATGCAGTCCGAACTATGCCCTTGCCCTGTCCCTGATCCTTTTCCTGTCCCAGTTCGTGCAGGCCTGGTGGACCAGCAATGCCCCCGTCCTGGCCTACACCGCCTGGCCCGCCGTGATTTTCCTCTGGAAGACGGACTGGCGGGTCCGGGCGGCCGGAATTTTCTATGTCACCGCGTGCTGGCTGATCGGGGAGCTTTATCCCCCGATCATCATCAGCAGCGCACTGGCCATTACCGCCCTGGTTGCAGCCTTCCGCCCGGCCGCCCTGAGGGTCGGCTCCAGCCTCATGGCGGGCCTGGCCGTGGGCTGTGGCGCAGGGGTCGCATGGCTGCACTTCGCAGACCTCATTCCCGTGATGAAGGCCACGGCCTATCCGGGACAGAGACTGTTCGACGGAGGCGGTGTTCACGGGCTCCAGATCCTGGCGCATGTCTTTCCGTTTCTGGTGACCGCCCGGTTTGAGCCCCTGCCATTATGGCAAACCAATTTCTGCGAAGTGGCCGTGGTGGGAACCTTCCTGCCCCTGGCCATGGCCTGCTTTTGCCGCCCCCCGTCTTTCCCCGCCTGGATAAGGACAAATGGACTGGCCATGGCCGTCTGGCTGGGCGCGATCGCCGTCCTGCTGGCCTGGCTTACCTGTCCCCTGCCGGGAGCCTTCTTTCCTGGGCTCAATCTGGTTGCACCTGGCCGGATGGTCTGGGGTTTTGGACTGCTGGTTTTCCTTGGATGTGGCGTGCTTGGCAGCCGCATGACCTGGACGGTAACCCGCGGGAGGCTGGTCTGC
>CAIYSH010000351.1 GCA_903928755.1 uncultured Alphaproteobacteria bacterium
CCCGTCGGGCAATGCCCTGGAGTTCAAGGCCTTCGCCGATGACGCCATGGTCTTCGCACGATGACAGTCACCTTCGAGGATATCAGGCTTGCGGCCCAGCGCCTTGAGGGTCTGGCGATCCGGACACCCCTGATGGAGAGTCAGGCTCTGAATGATCGCCTGGGACTGAGGGTGCTGATCAAGCCAGAAACCCTTCAGAGGGTTGGGGCCTTCAAGTTCCGGGGTGCCTTCAACCGGCTGGCGCAGATTCCGCAGGCCGCCCGGGCCGCCGGCGTGGTGGCCTTCTCCTCGGGCAATCATGCCCAGGGGGTCGCCCTGGCCGCGAGGATGCTGGGCATGCCAGCCCTGATCGTCATGCCCGCCGACGCGCCTCAGGTGAAGGTCGATGCCACACGAGGTTATGGCGCTGAGATCCGGCTCTACGACCGGATGAAGGAAGACCGTATCGCCATCGCCGCTGAAATTGCCCGGGACAGGGGAGCAACGGTGGTTCCGGCCTTTGACGATCTGGACGTCATTGCCGGCCAGGGCACGGTTGGACTTGAGATGGTGCAGCAGGCCGAAGCAATCCATGCTGAACTGGACATGTTCATCTGTCCGGTGGGCGGCGGCGGGCTGCTGGCGGGGTCCTCCCTGGCCGTGAAGGCCCTGTCACCGAAAACCCTTGTGGTCGGTGTTGAACCTGCAGGATTCGACGACACGCGGATCTCCTTCGAGGCCGGTGTCCGTCAGGGACTTACACCGACGACGCGATCCCTCTGCGATGCCCTGGAATCGCCCGCGCCCGGAGAGCTGACCTTCCCGATCCTGCAGACCACCCTGAAGGAGATTGCGGTGGTCAGTGATGCAGAGGTCGCTGACGGCATGCGTTATGCCTTTTCAACCCTCAAGCTGGTGGTCGAACCTGGGGGCGTTGTCGGTCTTGCGGCCCTGCTGGCCCGGAGGGTGGCCAGCCTCAGGTCAGGACAGACCGTCGGACTGGTGCTGTCTGGCGGCAATGTCGATCCCGGGCTCTTTGCCCGGGTCCTGCAAGGCGATTACTGAACCGTCCGACCCGTTTCGGGCGGGGCGTGTCGCGGGGTCACCAGACGGGCAAGTCGGGGCTTGAGCCAGGCTTCGAAGTCATCGACGAACTCATAGACCACAGGCACGAGCACCAGGGAGAGTATGGTCGAGGTGATCAGTCCCCCGATCACGGCCACGGCCATGGGCTGGCGGAATTCCGCACCCTTTTCCAGGGCGAAGGCCGTCGGCAACATGCCTGCCGCCATGGCCATGGTGGTCATGACAATGGGACGCGCCCGCTCGCGGCAGGCCTCAATCAGCGACTCTCTCTGGGTCATCCCTTCCCGCTCGCGCTCGATCGCATACTCCACCAGCAGGATGGAGTTCTTGGCCGCCAGGCCCAGAAGCATCAGGAAGCCGATCAGGGACGGAATGCTCAGGGACAGTTTGAAGGCCAGCAAGCCGAGAAAGGCCCCGCCAACCGCCAGGGGCAGGGCGGAAAGAATGACCACGGGCTTGAAGAAGGACCGGAAGAGCAGGACCAGAACGCCGTAAATCATCGACACCCCGGCAAACAGCGCCATGCCGAAGGATCCGAAGAGTTCCTTCATGGCCTGCAACTGACCGCGGGCGGCCGGCGTCACCCCGGGCGGGAGGTGTTTCATGATCGGCAGATTGGCAATGGCCTTGGCCGCCGGTCCCTGGACAGAGCCGTTAAGCTCGGCCTGGACGGAAAGCTGGCGCTGGCGATTGAGTCGGCTGATCTGTGCCGGGCCTGCCTGGAATTCGATGTCTGCAACCGCATCCAGGGTCGTCAGCCCGCCCCCCGACGTCGGCACCCGCAGGGCCTTGATCTGCGCGAGATCAGAGCGTGCCGTTGCCGGCAAACGGATACGGATCGGGATCCGGCGCTCTCCGGCCGTGAGTTTGGCCACATTGGCATCAATGTCGCCCACCGTCGCGATGCGGGCCACCTGGGCAATGGCGTCGACCGACACACCCAGCCGGGCAGCATCAGCAGCCCGGGGCCGGATGATCAGTTCCGGCCCGGTTGGCGGAATGGAAGGCCGCGGATCGGCAATGATGGAAATTGTCCGCATCTGGCGTTCCAGCTCACTGGCGGCAGACTGCAGGGCCACCGGGTCATTGCTGGTCAGCACCTGTTCGATGCCAGCCCCGCCCTGGAAGTCGAGGAAGGTCACCCGTGCGTCGGGAATTTGTCTCAGGGCCTGGCGGGTCTGGTTCTTCAGACTGTCACCGGTAATGGTCCGCTTTTCATTCAGCAGGACGATGACCGTCCCTTCGCGAAGGTCCGAGCCCCCCCGTGAGCCGAAACCAGGTCCACCGGTTGCGGCCGTCGATCCGACCTGGGTGAAGACCCCCCGGACACCCTCCCGCCCCTGGAAGATCTCCGAGACCTTCCGGGCCGTGATTTCCATGGCCTGAACCGTTGTTCCGGGTGGGCCCTGAATATTGACATAGACATAGTCCGGGTCACCGGCCGGCTGGAAACCCTGAGGCAGGAGTGGAACCAGCAGGACCGAGGCCAGGAACATCACACCACCGGCGACCATGGCCACGATCCGGTGATCGAGCGACCATTCCAGGGCATTCCGGTAGAAACCCTCAAAGGGCTTGCGCGGGTGCGGCGCGCTGCTGGGCTTGAGCAGGTAGGCCGCCATCAGGGGCGTCAGAAGGCGGGCGACGACCAGGGAAAACAGCACGGCGACAGAGACGGTCAGGCCAAATTCCCGGAAGAACTGCCCCGACATGCCCTTCATGAAGCTGACGGGGGTGAAGACCACAACAATGGCCATGGTCGTGGCGACCACGGCCAGGCCGATGGCATCGGCACCCAGAATGGCCGCATCATAAGGCCTCAGGCCCTGTGCCACCCGTTTCTCGATGTTCTCGATTTCCACAATGGCATCGTCCACCAGAATGCCGACGACCAGGGTCAGGGCCAGCAGGGTCACGACATTCAGCGAGAAGCCGAGCAGGTGCATGATGAAGAAGGTCGGGATCAGGGACACCGGCATGGCGAAGGCCGTGATCAGGGTGGAACGCCAGTCCCGCAGGAAGGCGAACACCACGATGGCGGCCAGAAGCATGCCCTCAAGCAGAACATGCTTGGTCGCTTCGAAGCTGGCGCGGGTCTCATCCACGGACGAGAAAATCCGCACGAATTTGACCCCGGGCGAGGCCTTCTGGAGCTTGTCCAGCGCCACAATCACCCCGTCATCGACGGTGACGTCGCTGGAATCCCGGGTCTTCATGACCTGGAAGCCAACCACAGGTCGGTTATTGAACCGGGCAAAGCCGCGGGATTCGGACGCACCGTCGCCCACCTGGGCCACATCGGTCAGCTTGACGAACCGGCCCTGCCCCGTCGGAATGGTCAGGTTCTGCAATTTTTCCAGGGTGTTGACCGCACCCAGTATGCGCAGGGTCTGTTCCCGCCCACCCACCTGGACTCGGCCACCGGCGGCATCGAGATCAAAGCCGCGCAAGGCCGTATTGACCGAGGCTGCAGTCAGGCCGCGGGCGGTAAGTTTGTCGGGATCAATGACCACATTGATCTCGCGGTTGGCACCACCAACCCGGGATATCTGCGAAACACCAGGTGCCGACTGCATGGAGCGGGCCACGGTGTCATCGATGAACCAGGACAGCTCGGCATCCGACATGGCCGGGGCCTCGACCGCGTAGGTCAGGATGGGCTGGCTGTCGAGCTCCAGCTGGCTGACCGTCGGCTGATCGATTTCCCGGGGCAGTATGGCCCGGACCTGGTCGATCCGCGACTGGACATCATTCTTCTTTTTCTGGAGGTCCTGTCCCAGTTCGAACTCGATACTGGTGACCGAAACGCCCTGGCTCACCGAGGAATACATGTTCTTGACGTTGGTGATCCCCGCCAGGGCATCCTCCACCGGCCGGGTCACCTGGGTCTCCAGTTCCGCCGCCGCAGCGCCGTTCTGGGTAACCGTCACATTGACGACCGGGAACTGGACGTTGGGGAACTGCTTTACTGGCAGCCCGCCATAGGAAATCACCCCGGCAAGCACCATGGCGATAAAGAGCACGGCGACCGGAACCGGATTGCGGATGGCCCAGCTCGAGATCGCAAAGCCGCGATCCTGTTCACTGTGGTGATCACTCATTTTCCGGAATCCATCACCGGCCGCACGGTATCGCCGTCCAGGAGGAAGGATGCCGCACTCTTGACCACCAGGGATCCGGCGGGCGGGCCCTTGACCAGGGCAACAAGGCCAGAGCCCCGGGGCCCTGCCGTGACCGGAACACGTTTCACGATGTTGTCAGAGCCCACCACCATGACACTGGCACCATCGGCGTCATAACGGACCGCCGTCTCGGGAACCGCCAGGGCCTGTGAGCCGGCGTCCATGAAGGCCGCCCGGCCATAGCCACCAGACCGGATATCCGGCCGGACAGGAAGGTGGATCCTGACGTTTCCAAGCTTGGTCTGGCTGGACAGCTGGGGAGAGATGACACGGATGAACCCTTCAGCCGTGGCCCCATTGGTCAGGGTGACATTGGCCCTCTGCCCGGATCTCACCCGGCCCAGATCCTGTTCGGACAGATCCGCCTTGAGTTCGATCTCACCGGCCTGGGCCATGCGGAACCAGGGGGTGCCTGCCGCTGCGGCCAGGTCGCCGGGACGCACATTGCGTTCCAGGATCAGGCCCGACACGGGGGCGACCACGGTCAGTTTCCTGGCCCGGGTCTCGGTATCCCTTGCGGCTGCGGCCTGGGCATTGGCCGTCGCCCGGGCAGCGCGGGCCTGGAACCGGCGCTGATCCAGCTGCTCCTGGGACAGCACCCCCTGCCCGTCCAGCCCCTGGACGCGCAGGGCCTGGGCTTCAGCCTGTTCAGCCTGGACGGCAGCCTGGGCGGCGAGCGCCTTTTGTTGCTCCAGCTGCGAATTGATCAGGGCATGGTCGATCTCGACCAGGGGCTGACCGGCCCTGACATACTGGCCTTCATCCACCAGAACCCTGGCGACCCTGAACCCCGAAACCTCCGGGAGAATCGCCACCTCCTCGCGGGGCACCAGAACCCCGTCAGCGCTGACCGACCCGACGATGGGGCGGGGAGCCACCTTGATGACCGTCACGGCACGGGCGCGCTCGGCGGCCGATTCCTTCTTGAGGACTTTCTTGCCGCAGGCCGCCAGGGGCGCAGTGGCGACGCCGACCATCAGGACGACCAGGGCAATTTTCGATGCGGTTCTTGTCACGGCTAGTGGGCCTCTTTGTCGGTGATCCGGGACGGCCAACCGCCGCCCAGAGCCTTGTAGGTTTGCACGGCGCGGCGCAGGCCCTGGACCTGGGCGCTGGTGAGCTGGGTCCGGACCGCCCGCCAGGAGGCTTCGGCACCCAGGGCGGTCTGCAGGTCGTCAAGTCCGGCGGCATAGCGGATGCGGCCGGCTTCTGCGGCCCGCCTGGCCCGCATCTCGCCATCGGTAAGCAGGCCGATGCGGCGGCCATCGGCATCCAGGCGGACAAGGGCGTTATCGGCGTCCCCATAGGCCGACTGCACGGCCTTTTCATAGGCGATGACTGCCTGTTCGGTCCGGGCGTTCTGGGCCTTGAGGTCGGTCAGAAGCCTCGGAATGGACAGGACAGGCTGGCTGACAGCCGCGCCGATCGACCAGAAGCGGGTGGCAGACAGGAAGCCAGGCTGACTGGACCGTGACAGACCGATGCCCGGTGTCAGGGTGAAGGTCGGAAAGAAGGCCAGTTCGCTGTAGGTCAGGCGGCCGACCTGGGATGCGACCCTGGCATGGGCTTCGCGCACATCAGGGCGGCGGGCGAGCAGGTCGCCTGGCACAGAAGCGGGAACCGGCGGCAGGGCAGGAAGAGCCGCATGGGTCACTATGGCAGCTGCAGGGTCGGCACCGTGACCGATCAGGACAAGCAGGGTGCGACGGGTGGCCTGAAGTTCGGCTTCGACGCCAGTCGCCTGGCTGCGGGCCTGCGCCAGGTCGCCGGCCACCCGGTCGGCCTCGGCCTGGGAGGCCAGGCCACGGGCGACCTTGGTATCCGCAATCCTCTGGAACTCGGTCTGGATCCGGACCGTCTCCCGGGCATCGGCCAGCTGGATGGCCAAGCCCTGGGTCTGGAAATAGACATCGGCGACATTGGCCGCCAGGCTGGAGCGGGTGCCTTCATAGTTGAACCGGGCCGCAGCTGAATCGCCGCGCGCCGCCTTGGCCACGGCAAAGATCCGCCCGAACAGGTCCAGTTCCCAGCTGACATTCAGATTGGCTGACGAGGTGTCGCTCTGACCATTGTTCGAGAACCCCGGAATGGTGATTTTTGTCCCGGAGGTCTGGGTCGTATGGGTCTCCTTTGTGGAGCCCGCTGCATTGCCCTGGGGCAGGAAGGCGATCAGGGCGCTGCCCGCCGTAGCCTGGGCTTCGCGAAGACGCGCCGCCGCCGAGCGGGCGTCAGGGCTGGACTTCAGGGCCTCATCTATGAGGGCGTTGAGCTGGGCGTCGCCGAACCCGGTCCACCATGTCTCCAGTTGCGCCGGTGCCACCGCACCCGAAACAGCCGCCGCCTGCGGGGCCTCGAAGCTGGAAGGCAGGCGCGTATCGGCCTTGTAGGGAGTCGCACAACCCGTCAGCGACAGGCCGGCCAGTCCGAGGGCTATGTAAGCGGCTGGGCGCATGGTCTCTTCAAATCGTGGACGAGCGGCGAATCACCGGCACAGGATACCAAGCTGGTGATGACGCGGCGCGGGCCGGGCGGATGTTTTCGTGCCGTTTTGACCATAACTGAACAACGATAGGATTGCAGCTGCGAAACATTTGCGATGCAGCAATTCCGGTATCGGGCAGAGGCTGGCGGAGGGCCGTCGGAGATCCTATGGTCGGACAACCCTTTCCGCTTCGTGAGCCTCCCATGAAAAGACTCTTCCTCGCCGGCGTCTGCGCCATGTCCCTGCTGGCTCAGCAGGCCGTGGCCACCGAGCTCGATCCGGCCCGGATCGCCGAACACATCAAGGTCCTGTCCTCGGACGCCTTTGAGGGTCGCGGCCCCGCCACGGCCGGTGAGAAGAAGGCTGTGGCCTACATGATCTCGCAGTTCAAGGCAGCAGGCCTGTCGCCCGGCGGCGATCCGATCAAGGGGGGCCGGGCCTGGACGCAGGATGTGCCCCTGGCCAGATTCGACACCAAGGGCCCGGTCAGAACCAGCGTGAAGGTCAATGGGGTGGTCCAGTCCTGGGCCCAGGGCGAGCAGATTGCCATCCGTGCCACCCAGACCGGCCAGAGCCATGTCAGCATTGCCGACGCCCCCGTGGTCTTCATCGGCTATGGCGTCAAGGCACCGGAGCGCAACTGGGACGACTTCAAGGGCGTCGACCTCAAGGGCAAGATCGCCCTGGTGCTGATCAATGACCCGGACTTCGAGACCGGCGAAGGCGACTTTGGCGGCAAGGCCATGACCTATTACGGCCGCTGGACCTACAAGTACGAAGAGGCTGCCCGCCAGGGCGCCGTCGGCTTCATCGTGGTCCACGAGACCGACCCCGCCTCCTATGGCTGGAACACCGTCAAGAACTCCAACACCAACACGGTCTTCGACATCATCCGTACTGACCCGAGGACCGCCCATGCGCCCCTGGAAGCCTGGGTCCAGCGGGATGTGACAGTCAACCTGGTCAAGGCTGCAGGTCTCGACTTCGAAGCCCTCAAGACCCAGGCCCGGACCCGGGACTTCAAGCCCGTCACCCTGACCGGCGTCACCTTCTCGTCCGACTTTGATGTCGATGTGCAGAAGATCATATCCAAGAATGTGGTCGGTCGCCTGGTGGGGACCAGGCATCCGAAGGAGACCGTGATCTATTCCTCCCACTGGGATCACCTGGGGGTCGGCCTGCCCGACGCCAAGGGCGACAGGATTTATAATGGCGCGGTCGACAATGCCGGCGGATCGGCCATGATGATCGAAATCGCCCGGCAATTCGCCAAGGCCCCCCGGACCGACCGCTCGGTGGTCTTCCTGTCGGTGACGGCCGAGGAAAAGGGCCTGCTGGGCTCGGAATACTATGCCGCCAACCCGGTCTATCCCCTCGGAACCACCGTGGCGGACATCAATATGGACGGGGTCTCCACCTCTGGCCGGGCCCACGATTTCACAACCTCGGGCAATGCCCCCCTGACCCTGCAGGATGACCTGATCGAGGTTGCCAAGGGCTATGGCCGCACCTACAGCCCAGACCCCCGTCCGGGTGCCGGCAGCTTCTTCCGCTCAGACCACTTCCCCTTCGCCAAGCGCGGGGTTCCTGCCATTTCCTATGGCTCGGGCCAGGACCTGTTCAAGGGCGGCAAGGAACGGGGCGAAGCCCTGGCGCGGGACTATGTGACCTATCGCTATCACCAGCCCGCCGACGAATACTCTGCCGACTGGGACCTGAGCGGCGCAGCCGAGGACGGGGGCATGCTGATCGACCTGGGGCGGAAGCTGGCCAATTCCCGGGTGTGGCCGGAGTGGAAGGCGGGGTCAGAGTTCAAGGCCGTGCGTGATACGACGGCAGCGGTTCGCAAGTAGGCTCAACGCCCGCTAGTCGTCTTCATCCTCTTCCGGAGCGTCCACCACAGAGGGCGCTTCCGGCAGGGGGACATTGCGAATTGAGATGATTTCGGCCCCCGGGAAGGCGGTCATGACCGACTTCACGAAGGGGTCCTGGACGATTTCGTCGCGGGTTTCCTGCTGCTCGCGCTTCTGGCGCTCCCACTGGCTTTCTGCGCCGCCGCCGCCCTGAACAGTGATCAGCCAGGGATGGCCGGTCCATTCCTTCAGCTTGCTCACCAGCCGCTGGGTCAGGTTTGAGGGCGCGCCGGGGGCGGGTTCGAACTCGATGGCGCCGACCCGGAAACTCACGGGCCTGACAAACCGCTCGACATCTAACCGCAAG
>CAIYSH010000352.1 GCA_903928755.1 uncultured Alphaproteobacteria bacterium
GCTTGCGGGTTTCGACCACCTGAAGGGCCGCCTGGACCTGTTCCATGGCGGCGATGAGCTCGGCCTCGGGGATCTTGCTGGCCTTGCCCGCCAGCACATCGGCAATGCCCTCTGACAGCTTGTCGACCTGGGGGCTGAGGCCCTGGCTGCGCAGGCTGTCGCCGATATTGCGGCCGATGAAATAGCTGACCTTGTCCATGGGAACAGAGGCCATGGGATCGGTGGCCGGGGTGGCGCTCGACGGGGTGGGGGCGGGTGTGGTCATGGGCTTGGCCTGTGCAAGGGCGTGGGAAGATGACGCCGACAGGATCGCGACGACAGCGAGGAGAGTTCTGAGCATGGGCCCGTGTAATGGCACCCGCCCCCTGGCGTCAAAGCCAAACGGAATGGCTTGAATTTCCGCTCGCGGAATGGATGCCCTACGACAGGGTACCGGGCTGTCGGCAGATCGAGCATCGCGATGCCGGCCGTGGGACGGCTCATTCCCTTGCAGGCTTCTGTCCGAAGAGGGCAGAAAGGCTCTGGGTGACCGGATGGGGCGGGCTCAGTCTTCGATCGTCACGGAAAACCGGCTGAGGGTGGCTTCATATTTTTCCCGGACATCATTGCGGCTGGCTGTCCAGTCGCGCCGTGTCAGGCCCAGGAAGTGGACGCCGATCCGCTGTCCGTTCCTGATGATGTTTTCCCTCCGGAAGCCTTCCTCGACGAAGCCGAATCGTTTGTGAAGCTTCACGACTGCCGCATTGGTCTCGATGACTTCACAGTTCAGTTTTTCGATCTTCAGGTGATTGAAGACATGGTCGATGAAGTTGAATTCCAGCGCAGCGCCAAGACCGCCCCGTTCGGTCTCGTCCAGATAGAAGGCCCAGTCCGACTTTTGGTGCAGCAGGTCGAGGGCATTGACGCTGACAATGCCGAGGGCCCTTGCCTGGTCATCGAGGACGGCAAAAATGATTTGCCGGGGATCTGATGTCAGGGTCGAGAGCCATTTCCGATGCTCTTCCGGAGAAATCTCATGTTCGGTATACATGGATGCCCGGATGCCGGGCTGGTTTCTGATCTCCCGGATGCGTGCCTGTTGCCCGGCCGAACAGGCAACAAGTTTTCTCAGGGTGATGTTTCTGCGAGGATCCTGACTATCGCTCTTTTCCATGGCTTTGGTCTTTCTGGCTGTCGAGGCCCTGTCCCGGGCCTGCCGGTCGCAGGGCTCAGAAATGCCCCGAAACCTGCAGGCCGAAAATGCGCGAGCCTTCGGAAGCACCGTCGGACTGGCGGATTTCCAGCCTTGAAATCGTACCGGAGGCCCGGCTGCCGGCATAGAAGCTGCGGGTTCGGGTCTCCTTGGACGTCAGCAGGTTGCTGGCCTGCAGGCGGATGGTGACGGGCTTCCAGGCGGTCGTTTCGAAGAAGAGGTCGAGCCGTGGCTCGCGGCGGACATACTTGAACTCTTCCGCCAGCCTGAACTCCCGCCGGGCAGCCCACTGGGTCAGTGTTACGCCCCATGAGGACTGCAGACCCGACAGGTTCTGGCGGAAATTGACCACATAGGCCCAGTCCTTGTTGCCGCCATTCAGCGAGGGAGATCCAGCCACCGTGCCCTGCCGTTCGAGAGGGATGGAAAACGAACGTTTCTCGCCTGTGACCGGGTCGGTGACCCGGGTCTGCTGGTATAAGCCGTTCAGGCGCAGTTCGGCATTGGGGATCCGCAGACTGTCGAGGGGCATGGAAACGCGGACTTCTGCACCCATCCGGGTCCCGGCTCCGATATTGCCGAAGGCATCGACCCCGTTGAGGACTACCAGATCGTGGACATCCTCGATCTTGTCATAAAAGCCGGCGGCGGTGAGGGCCGTGTGGGCACCAAGCCGGGATTCCCATTCAGCACGGAATTTCCAGGCCTTTTCGGGCTTGAGGTTCGGGTTGCCGATGATGGTCGAGGTGTTGACGAAGTCGACCGCACTGCTGAACTCGGCAAAGTCCAGCTGGGAGACGTCGCGGATCAGACTGGCGTGCAGGGTGGTCTTCGGGCCCAGTTCATAGGTCGCGATCAGGCGCGGCTTGAAATAGCGGAAATTCCTCTCCTGCTGCTGATCCCCCGTCTGGGTAATGCGCGAGGTCTCCATGTTGAGATCGGTCTCGACGGTGAGGCTTGGGGTCACCGTCCAGATGTCCGAGGCAAAGATCTCGGCCCGCACCTCTTCGACCCGGGCATCGGCAACGGGCAGGACCACCGGGGTCGCGGGCTTGCCGGGAAGCTGGTTGGTAATCCGCAGGCCTGTGTCGCGGAAATTGAAGGCGCCTTCAGCCCCGAATTCCAGGGTGTGGGCGCGGGTAGCCGTCCACTTCAACCGGCCCCGGACAATGCGCTCGCCATTGGTGGTGGTCCGGTCCTGAACGCGGACAAGGGAGGTGGCGGGCGCGGTATAAGTGTCATAGGTGTCGCTTTGCTCCACATCGCCATTGGAAAACAGAACGATCAGCTTGGCTGCGAGGGTCGCACTGATGCGGTGATCCCAGTCTCCCCCGACTTCGGCAGTATAGTTTGTGGGATAGGCCGTGCGACCAAGGATGGAAGACGACAGGGCACCGGTCTGCTGGGCCTCCAGCTGGAACGACCTTGAGGACCACCAGTTCGGCACGTACTGGAGGTTGAGATTCACCGTGTCCAACGGCGTCGCCTGCCAGCGCAGATGGGCCGAACCCTGGAGGCCGCCATTGGTCGGACGACCGACGAAGATCCGGGTCCCGGTGATCTTGCCGGCCCCGGTCATCAGGACGTCGCGGTTTTCGCTTCGGCCGAGGATGTTGGGGGACTGAAGATCCAGGTCGAGTTCGGCCTTTGCGCCCAGGGGGATGGAGCTGGAGACCTGGGTCACCCAGCCTATCCGGTCGGAAAACTGGATGTGGCGGAGTCCCAGCGTATAGCTCGTTGAGGCGGTTTTCTGGGTGACGCGGGTGACCACATTGACGAACTGTGATTGCCCCCTGACATCGGCCTGGGCGCTGGTACCGGCCATGACCTCGATACGGGCCACATCGCTTGCGGGGATGCGTTTGAGCAGGTCTGAAGGCGTTGCCTTCGAACTGGGACGCTCGCCATTGATCAGCAGATTTCCTGCCGAGCCGCCAAACCCCCGCCGGTCATCCCCGTCCTTCAGTTCGAAACCCGGTAGCCGGGCCACCATGTCGGCGGCCGTGACCGGGTTGTAGGTGGCGAAATAGGCCGGCGGAAAGGTTGCCGTGTCGCTGCCCGGAGCCGTCGCCGCGACCGGGAGGGGCGCTGCGGTCCGGGCAGATGCCTGGGCCTCGGCATGCGGGGAGATGCCGGTTCCGGTAAGGAGTGTTGCGGCCATAAGCCAGCCTGTCCTGTGAACCATCTTCCGGCGCCCCCTGACGCGAATCTTCAGCCCCGGGGTCGACGTCAGCTGGCCGGACAAGCTCGCGAAAATGCGCGGGTCTGGGCGGGGTTGCGATCTTGCGGGACGTATGAATCTAGATGAAATCTATGATCATGGATCGGGATCAGGTGTCCAGAGCCCAGTGTCCGGGACGGCGAGCCCGGACGATCCGTGCGAACGCTTTGCACAGTCCAAGCCCAGAGGTTAACTTCGTCATCTTCCTGTGATCTGGGTTCATCCGCCATGCCGCTTCCTGACAGTCGTCACCTTGTTGATCCTGAGCTCCTGCCCATGGTCGACGCCATGCCGCCGCTGGAGCTCAGCGAGGCCATGCTGCCTGGCATGCGGGCCCGGCCGCCGATGTTCGCACCGACAGGGGAAGACATCCGTCGAACAGAGCTGGTCCGCCGCACGGTGCCGGGGCCGAAGGACAGTCCCGAGGTCGGCGTGGCGATCTACCGACCGGCAGGGGCGACGGGTATCCTGCCCTGTATCCTGCACATCCATGGCGGCGGCTATGTCGGCGGCTCGCTCATGTCCAATGAGGCCATGCATCGCCCGCTGGCAGCCGATCTGAGCTGTGTGATCGTCTCGGTAGACTATCGCCTGGCACCGGAGACGCGGTTTCCGGGGGCGGTGGAGGATTGTTATGCGGTCCTGGCCTGGATCAACGCGAATGCTGCTGAGCTGGGTGTGGATCCGAAACGCCTGGGTGTCATGGGCGAGAGTGCCGGGGGCGGTCTGGCGGCGGGGCTGGCCCTGCTGGCCCGGGACCGGGGCGAATTCAGCCTGGCCTTCCAGCACCTGATCTATCCCATGATCGACGACCGCACCTGCACGACCATGAATCCTCATCCCCATGCCGGTGAGTATGTCTGGACCGCGAAAAGCAACCATTTCGGCTGGTCGTGCCTGCTGGGGCAGGAACCTGGGGGCGAGGGGGTCTCGCCCTATGCTGCTGCGGCCAGAGCCACAGACGTTTCAGGCCTGCCGCCAACCTTCATTGCCAGCGGTGCTCTCGATCTCTTCCTGGAGGAAGATCTGGAATATGCCCGACGCCTGGTGCGCAGCGGTGTTCCGGTTGAGCTCCACGTCTATCCCGGGGCCTTCCACGCCTTCCAGTGGATGCGCGAGGCCCATGTCAGCCTGCAGGCCGGGCGGGACAGTCAGAATGCCCTCGCCCGGTCCCTGGCCTGAGGTCGTTGCAGATCAGCGCCCGTTGAAAACCGGCGGGCGCTTTTCTACGAAGGCCACCGAGGCGGCCTTGTGGTCTTCGGTCATCATGGTCCGCACCATGTGCATGGCCTCAAGGTCGAGTAGTTCCGAAAGGGTGGCGTGCTCGGCGGCGTTCAGATTGCGCTTCATGTAGCCGAC
>CAIYSH010000353.1 GCA_903928755.1 uncultured Alphaproteobacteria bacterium
CCCTGGCCTCGGTGACCATCCAGAACTATTTCCGCCTCTATACCAAGCTGTCGGGCATGACCGGCACGGCCTCGACCGAGGCCCAGGAGTTTGGTGACATCTACAAGATGGACGTACTTGAAATCCCGACCAACCGTCCGGTCGCGCGGATTGACGACGACGATGAGGTCTATCGGACTGAAGCCGAAAAGAACCGTGCCATCCTTCTGCAGATCCAGGACTGCTATGTCCGGGGACAGCCCGTCCTGGTCGGTACCGTCTCAATCGAAAAATCCGAAGCGCTCTCGACCCTCCTTCAGGGCCATAGCTTTGAGCACGAGGGCAAGACGGTGAGGGGCATTCCGCACAACGTCCTGAACGCCCGGTATCACGAGCAGGAAGCCGTCATCGTCGCAGATGCCGGCATTCCCGGTGCCGTGACCATCGCCACCAACATGGCGGGACGCGGTACCGACATCCAGCTGGGTGGCAATATCGATATGCGGGTCCTGAAGTGGCAGGACGAACAGCGTGATCAGGGCATCGACGTCACGCCAGACCAGGCCAAGGCCC
The DNA here is from genome assembly GCA_903928755.1 of uncultured Alphaproteobacteria bacterium. Classification (GTDB taxonomy): domain Bacteria; phylum Pseudomonadota; class Alphaproteobacteria; order Caulobacterales; family Caulobacteraceae; genus Phenylobacterium. Next base: position 553 of record CAIYSH010000353.1, read on the forward strand.
GGAAGGCCGAGCTCGAAGCCGAGATCAAGGACCTGAAGGAAAAGGCGCTCAGCGCTGGTGGCCTCTATGTTCTGGGCACCGAGCGTCATGAGAGCCGCCGGATCGACAACCAGCTGCGCGGCCGGACCGGTCGTCAGGGCGACCCGGGTCGGTCGAAGTTCTTCCTGTCCTGCGAAGACGACCTCCTGCGGATCTTCGCAGGCGAACGGCTGGACGCCATCATGCGCACCTTCGGTGTCATGGAAGGCGAGGCCATTACCCATAAATGGCTGAACGGAGCCATCGCCACAGCCCAGAAGCGGGTGGAGCAACGCAATTACGAAATCCGCAAGAACCTGCTGAAATACGACGATGTGGTGAATGACCAGCGCAAGGCCGTGTTCGAGCAGCGCTCGGAGTTCATGAACGCGGCGGACCTGTCTGAAATCATCGCTGAAATGCGCCAGGACACGGTTGAGGATCTGGTGACGCGTCACCTTCCGCCCAAGGCCTATGCCGAACAGTGGGACATTGAAGGGCTGGACGATCACGTGAAGGCCCTGCTTGGCCTTGACCTGCCGATTGCCGAATGGGCTGCTGAAGAGGGCATTGCCAACGAGGAAATCCAGGACCGCCTGCTGGAGGCCGCGAATGTCCGGGCTGCTGAACGGGAAAGCCTCCTGACACCGGATCACATGCGGACCGTGGAAAAGAGCTTCCTGCTGCAGATGATTGACCTGCAATGGCGGGAGCACCTGATGCACCTGGACCATCTGCGCAATGTGATCGGCCTGCGGGGTTATGGCCAGCGCGATCCACTGAACGAGTACAAGACCGAAGCCTTCAGCCTGTTTGAGAAGCTGCTGGTCGACCTGCGTCAGAATACCACCCGCTGGCTGATGACAGTGGAGTTCCAGGTCCAGGAGCCGGAACCCGGTAACTTCAGCAATTATCAGGAAATCCATGTGGATCCCGAGACGGGCGAAAACCTGGCGGCAGGCGCTGCAGCACCCCTGCCGGCCGGCTGGGAAAACACAGGGCGCAATCAGGCCTGCCCCTGCGGATCAGGCAAGAAGTTCAAGCACTGCCACGGGGCGCTGGTCTAGAAGCGTCTAGCTCAGGGTGATGAAGAGTTCCGACTCGATCACCCACTGACCGACCACCTTGCGCCAGGCGGCAAGATAGTCGCCGTGCACTTGCGGGGTGCCGCGCCAGTCTGCTGTCCAGGTTCCGGTCTCGCTGGCCCGGAGACCCTCAGCGTCCAGTCTGATGTTTGATGGGCTGCGGACATAGGTCACGAAATCCGGATCCTGGAACTGTGCGGCAAAGGCCTCCAGCAGGGCCGGTGCCCCCAGGATCAGGCTGCCGTCGCCAACAATCACCTTGATCTGTGGATCCAGGAAGG
>CAIYSH010000354.1 GCA_903928755.1 uncultured Alphaproteobacteria bacterium
CGATCCGGGTGCTGACCTCGAGCCCGTCCTCGGAAAGGCGATAGGTCATGGTCAAGGTATGGGCGAAGGGAAACTGCGCCATGTAGAAGGGGTTCCGGTAGAAATCGAGCCGACTGGTAATCCACGCCCCCGTGCGATCGGACCTGACGTCCAGAACCTTCCATGCGCTTGCACCCGAGAGATAGCCGTGGATCGGAATGGGGCCGCGCACATTGCCCAGCCCCAGGTCAAAGGCATAACGACGACCATTGGCAAAGAAGGCCGTATCGTCCAGCCGGTTCGCGAAGGGGGCCAGAAGCGGTACACCGTTCAGTCCCGGCCGCGCCCGCATGTCGTCTACCGACTTGATGGTCATGCGCAGGACGTTGTGACCGTGGACGACCATCTCATAGGCGTTGCTGACCGGGGTGAGAATGGAAACGACGGTGTCGGTTTTCCGATCCCTCAACTGCACGACGTCGCCCAGGGTGCGGGTCGCATAGCGTGGTGCCTCCGCCGCCAGTCCCGGGGCCGAGAACAACAAGGCCGAGACACTGGCCAGACGGGCGATCCACTTCATTCGGGTCTCTCTCGTAAACAATCGATGCCAGGGCACGCCGTGAGGTCAATGCCCGTCATAGGGTGTGAAAGACGCGCCGGAGTCGGTGACGCTACCCATGGCGAGCCGGGTGCTCATGGGCGCGCCGACCATGATGGTGCGGTGATATCGGCCCATGGGGGCGTAGACAATGTCGCCCTGGTGCGCGTGGACCAGATCCTTCAGGCCTTCCATGCGAACATCCATGTCGCCCTCGAGGACATACCAGAACTCGGCCAGACCGGTGTGGAAATGGCCGATATCCGTGGCGGCAACCGTTGTCGGTGCCGAGCGGATGGGCACCGCAAAGCCGCGAGCGTCACGAACGAAGAAGTTGTTGCCCCCACCGGGCGCACGGGGCGGCGGATTGGTCACCATGTCCTTGTCAAAATCCAGGGCGGTCTTCACTGATGTGGCTGCCGATTGTCCGGGCGCACCGACATTGACCCGCACCGCCTCGAATCCGGGGGGCGCTGGCGGCGGCTCCGGGTTGTCGGCAAGCGGGTAGACAATGGCAGCATCGGCTGTGTGGACTTCGAGCCGGACTGAAGGGGTCTGGCTGACGGTCTCGAGGCTGTAGGCCGTCCGCATCGGGATTTGAACAATGAAATCCTTGCCTGCGACGAAGGGATCTTGCCCCTTGATGCTGACCCGGATCTCACCTGAGTGTACGACGAACCAGCTCAGGGTATCAGCCTGGAAACGCGTCGTAGTCTTCCTGCCCGGCCCCATGGAAATGTACTGGTTCTCGAACCACCGGTCCCTGACCACCGTCTGGGACCAGTCCGGATTACCCCTGTGAGCCGCAATAATGTCGGCCACATGCCAGACCGGCCGGTTGGGTCCCTCATAGGGCGCTGACTTGGGCTTGAACACCCATGCCGCAATGGTGGGCCGCCCCCCGCCGGCCGGGGCTGAAGTCTGAGCGGACGCGGGTGAAGCCGCAAGGATGGCAATCAGGGCGGCCAGGGCGAGCCCGCCTGGAGAGGAAATCCGGGTCATTGGGGTGTTCCAGTTCGATCGAAATCGTCGAGGCCCATCTCGGCGCAGATGTGCCCTACCGCCAAGGTGCTTGGCCCACACTAACACCACGTCGTCTCAGCAGGTGAGAGTAACCTCGCCTTCTGCTTCTGCGCTGTTGATCTCGGGTGCCATAAGGGAAGCGATCCGGTCGGCACTGAAAATCCGCTTGTCAAATCTGCTGCAAACGATTTCATTAGCAGCAAGAACCAAAACAGCAGGGAGGGTATCGTCATGGCGACACCCAGGAATCAATCGGTCTTCAAGGCCTTCGCCATGCTGAAGGCCTTCCGGGATCCGGAAGAATGGCTGACCAGTTCGGAACTGAGTCGCCGGTCCAGCCTGCCGGAAGCCTCGGGCTACAGGCTGATACAGACCCTCGTGGAGATCGGTGCCGTTGTCAGGGGCCCCCGCGGCCGTTACCGCCCGGGCATGCTGCTGCTCTCCCTGTCGCAGAATGTCATGATTGCGGACCTCCTGAGGGATGCAGGCCAGAAGGTCGCCAATGAGCTTTCCGAACGCCTTGATGCGACCGTCCATGTAGGCGTTCTTGAGCGCGGCATGGTAACCTATGCCGTCAAGGCCGCCACACCGACATCCTTCCCGACCCAGACCCGGGCCGGTGCCCAGCTGGAGGCCTACTGTTCCGGTCTGGGCAAGGTATTGCTGGCCGCCCTGCCCAGCGACCAGGTTGACGCCATCATCTGCGATGGGGACCTGATCCCCCTGACGCCGCATACAATTACCGATGAGCGGGAACTGCGCACCCATCTGAACCAGGTGCGGACTCAGGGATGGGCACTGGATGATCGCGAATTCCATGTCGACATGTGCTGTATCGCAGCCCCGGTCCGGGACGGACAGGGCCGGGCTGTTGCCGCCATTTCCATCAGCGACGCGGCGGATGCCATGACACCAGAGCGCCTCGCCTTTCTGCGGGAAGAACTTACCCGGGCCGCTGCAGAAATCGCCGAGAAGGTCTGCCCTGGTGGACCCCGTCCCCAGAGCGGGGCTCCGCATCTGCGCGCCGTCATGGGCGGCAAGCAGGCTGCCTGACATCAAAGGATATTTGGAACATGACTACGACCAAGAACGCTGAGCTCTGTCAGCGGCTGGCCGCCAGTATCGACGCAGCCTGGCAGTCCAGGGCTCCCCTCGCCCCCCTCAGCGAGACCTACCCGGATCTGACACCGGTGGATGCCTACGCGATCCAGAATGGCTGGTCGGCCCTGCGATTGGTCCGGGGCGACAAGATCATCGGACGGAAAATCGGGCTGACAAATCCAGCGATCCAGGCGCAGCTTGGGGTAAATGAGCCCGACTATGGCGCCCTGTGGGACTCAAGCTTCTATCCGACCCTGGAGGGACGGGCAGAGGTTCCGGCCAGCGACTTCCTGCAGCCACGGGTCGAGGGCGAAATTGCCTTCCGGTTCGGCCGGTCCCTGCAGGGGGGAAACGTGACGGCGGAAGACGTGCTTGCCGCTACCGAAGCCTGCGCCCTGGCGGTCGAAATTGTCGACAGCCGCATCGCAGACTGGAAGATCAAGCTGGTGGATACCATCGCCGACAACGCTTCGTATGGCGGCTTCGTGGTGGGGCCTTGGGACCAAGGTCTGGTGCGGGCAGACATGCCAGCCCTGGCCATGCAGGCCCGCCAGAATGGTGCCCTGGCAGCAGAGGGCCTGGGCGCAGCCGTACTTGGCCATCCGGCGACGTCAGCAGCCTGGCTGGTCAACAAGCTGTCAGAGTTCGGCGTGGGTCTTGAGGCCGGTGACATCGTGATCTCAGGTGCCATTACCCGCATGCTGACTGCCGCAGCCGGAGACACCTTCACCTTTTCCCTGACCGGTCAGCCCGACCTGACCCTCGCCTTCACCTGAAACAGGGTCTGGGGACGATCAGCGCTTCTTCCCGGCCTGGGAACCGCCGCTGGACGGCACCTGGGCGGGAACAGCGGGGGCGGAACCGAGATTGGCATTGAGGTAGTCCTGGATTTCCGTCCGCTTGGCATCGCTGAGGGTCAGACCAAATCCGGCCATCCGGTCCAGAATATCGGCCCATTCATCGGGGGTCCGCCTTTGGCCGATTGCCGTACCAAGATCATGACACTGGGTGCAGGAGTCCTGCAGGGCGGCCTTGCCCGGCCCCTCCGGCAGGGCATCCTGCGCGAAGGATCGGGAAGAGACCGCCATGGCAAGGACGATGGCGGGTATCGAGGCAGCGAGGATCATGTAGAGACGCATTGGACATTCCCGTGGCGTGAAGGGGCCGGAGGTCATTACACGACTTCCAACCTGAACGGCGGATTTACGAAGCCTTCCCGGCGTTCATGAGGTCAAGGGCAACATCGACAATCATGTCTTCCTGACCGCCGACCATGCGCCGACGACCAAGTTCCACCAGGATCTCCCGCGTATCGACGCCATACTCGAGACTCGCCTTCTCGGCGTGCCGCAGGAATGAGGAATAAACCCCGGCATAGCCCAGGCTGAGGGTCTCCCGGTCGACACGGACGGGACGGTCCTGAAGGGGACGGACCAGATCTTCCGCCGCATCCATCAGCTTATAGAGATCGCAACCATGCAGCCAGTTCCGGCGGTCTATAGCGGCAATGAAGACTTCCAGCGGTGCATTGCCAGCCCCGGCCCCCATTCCGGCGAGGGAGGCGTCAATCCGGCGTGCCCCATGCTGGGCCCCCACCATGGAGTTGGCGACCCCAAGGGACAGGTTGTGGTGGGCGTGGATACCCCGCTCGGTTTCCGGTCGCAGGACGGCATCATAGGCTTCAAGCCTGGCGCGATATCCATCCATGTCCAGAGCCCCGCCGGAGTCGGTCACATAGACGCAGTGGGCTCCGTAATCTTCCATCTTCTTGGCCTGCACGGCCAGGGCCTGCGGCTCTGACATGTGGCTCATCATCAGAAAGCCCGAGACGTCCATGCCGAGTTTGCGGGCAAAGCCGATATGCTGGGCCGCAATGTCCGCTTCGGTGCAGTGCGTGGCGACCCGGACGGAAACCACACCCAGATCGTGAGCCCGATGCAGGTCCTCCACAGTGCCGATACCCGGCAGCAGGAGGGTGGTCAGCTTTGCGTGCTTGATGACCTTGCCCACCGCCTCGATCCAGTCCCAATCGGTGTGGGCACCAAAACCATAGTTGAAGGAAGATCCGGAGAGGCCGTCGCCGTGGGCGACCTCTATGGCGTCCACACCGCCTTCATCCAGGGCCCGGGCAATGGCAGCGACATGCTCAGTTGAATACCTGTGCCGAATGGCATGCATGCCGTCACGCAGGGTGACGTCCTGGATATAGAGCTTGTCGACTGTGGGATCGAACATGATCAGGCCGCCATGGGCGCGAGCTTCCGCGCTGCAATTTTCTCGGCAGTGCGCAATGCTGCCGAAGTCATGATGTCCAGGTTACCGGCATAGGCTGGCAGATAGTGGGCGGCCCCCTCAACTTCGAGCAGGACAGTGGTCTTGATGCCCTCAAATTCGCCATAGCCAGGAATGCGCACAGGGTCGTTGGCACCAAACCGCTCGAACTGGATTTCCTGCTTCAGGCGATAGCCTGGCACATAGGTCTGCACCTTTTCGATCATGGCCAGTATGGCCGCGCGGATCTGGTCCTCGGTCGCGCCCGAGCAAAGGGTAAAGACCGTATCCCGCATGATCATGGGAGGCTCGGCCGGATTGAGGACGATGATCGCCTTGCCCTTTCGGGCACCGCCGACGGTTTCAATACCCCTGGAGGTCGTTTCGGTGAACTCGTCGATATTCGCCCGTGTGCCGGGCCCCGCGGACCTCGAAGCGATGGACGCTACAATCTCGGCATAGTGCACTGTCGCAACACTGCTGACGGCCGCGACAATCGGAATGGTCGCCTGACCGCCGCAGGTCACCATGTTGAGGTTGGGCGCGTCGAGGTGGTCGTCGCCGTTCACGACCGGGACCACATAGGGCCCTATGGCTGCCGGGGTGAGATCGATGATCACCTTCCCGGCAGCGCCACAGATCTCGGCATTCTTCGGGTGAGCCCCGGCGCTGGTTGCGTCAAAAACAATGGCGATTTCGGGCCAGACGGCCAGACGCGTCA
>CAIYSH010000355.1 GCA_903928755.1 uncultured Alphaproteobacteria bacterium
ATGCGGGTAATGGCAAACCCGGTGATGATGGCTATGACCAGAACCTGCAGCAGTGCCCCCTCCGCAAAGGGGGCAAAGAAGGTCTTCGGGATCAAGTCCAGCAGATACTCAACCAGGGTTCCACCATGCTTGGCCTTGTCCAGGTAGCCAGCTGCAACCGAAGGATCCAGGGTCCTGGGATCGATGTTGAAGCCGGCGCCGGGCTTGACCAATTCGCCTACAACGAGGCCGACCCCAAGGGCCAGGGTCGACACGACTTCGAAATAGAGCAGGGTCTTGGCTCCCAGCCGCCCGAACGCCTTCAGGTCGCTCATCCGGGCCACGCCCCCGGCAATGGTGCAGAATATCACCGGGGCTATGGCCATCTTGATCAGGGCCACGAAGGCGTCGCCCAGGGGCTTCAGATCCACCCCCAAGCCGGGCCACAGGGCTCCGACCACAATGCCCAGAAAAATGCCGATCAGCACCTGCACATAGAGCACGCGCAAGAGTTTCAATATGCCCATCGTCCTGGCCCCCCCGACGCTGAACTGCGTCTCCCTTGAAGACGATAGCCCACAGTCACCGCCTTGCGAAGACGATCCATCGACGGAGGCCGAGTTCGCGGTTATGCAAAGCCAGGGTCCGCCAGCCGGAAGTCTGTTTTCAGAGGCACTCTTGACGACGCGCTTAGCCATCTATCATCCCGCAGGGCGGTTGGGCCTGAGGCAGAATCCCTTCGGCAAGGATGTCGCCAATCTCCAGCTCTTCCGCGCCCTTGCCCAGCACGGTGGTTATGAGCAGCTGGACGTCCTGTCCGTCGAGGGGGTCGGCGGCGATGTCCTGTCTGCGGACCTGTTTCCGGAGGGTGAGCCGACCCTTCGGCTAGCCGGTGGTGGATTGCTGGCCACCGATGGCGCGACGGCTGGCGGGGTCCTGCTGCGTGGTCAGTCCGACCTTTCCGAACTGGCCTGGAACCGCCGCCGCACAGTGGGTGACAGGGCCTTCAGCCTGGTGGGCATGATCCACACCCTGGCCCCGCCAGCCCTGCGCCAGGAAATGGCATCTGCCGCTCTGGCACCGGTCCAGGACTGGGACGCCCTGATCTGCACTTCGCCCTCGGTGAAGTCTGCTGTGACGGCCATGTTCGATGGACTGGCCGAACACCTTTCAGAGCGGCTGGGGGCCGTGCACGCGCCGCGTCCGCGACTGCCAGTCATTCCCCTCGGGGTCGATGGGGCCCGGTTCGCGGCCATTTCCCGGGACACGGCCGCCAGGGCCCGGCTGCGGGCCGACCTCAATGTGCCAGAGGACGAAATCCTGGTCATCTGGGTGGGAAGGCTGTCCTTCTTCGAAAAGGCCTTTCCCCAGCCCATGTTCCGCGCCGTCGAAGAGGCCGCGGCCCTGTGTGGCCAGAAGCTGCATTTCGCCCTGGCTGGCTGGTTTCCCAATGGCGAGCAGGACCATGACCGTTATGCCCAGGCGGCCCGGGCCTATTGCCCCAGTGTGTCCGTCACCTTTGTTGACGGTAACCGGGCGGACCTGGTGGCCGACCTCTGGGCAGCCGGCGACATTTTCATTTCCCTGGTCGACAATATCCAGGAAACCTTCGGCATTACCCCCGTCGAGGCCATGGCCGCGGGGCTGCCGGTCGTGGTCAGCGACTGGGACGGCTACCGCTTTACCGTCCGCGACGGTCAGGAGGGATTCCTGATCCCGACCCTGGGCGGACCTTCCGGTCTTCTGGGTGAGCTGCTGGCCGCCAGACACGGGGCAGGCCAGGAAACCTATCAGGCCTATGTGGGTGCCGTTGCCGCCCACACCGCCGTGCATGTGGGACGGGCCGCCCGGGCCATTGCCGATCTGGCTGCCAGTCCGGACCTGCGGCAGACCATGGGCGCAGCCGGACAGGCCAGGGTCCGCGACACCTTTGACTGGCCTGTGGTGGTTGGCGAGCTGAACCGGTTGTTTGACGAGCTGGGCCATGTGCGGGCCGCTGCAATCCCGCCGCCGCCGCCGCGTGCCCGTCTCAATCCGGTCCGGGGGGATCCCTATGCAGACTTTGCCGGCTTTGCCACCCATGTGATCGGGGTGGATACACGGCTTACCTTGCGTCCCGGCGTCGGTGCGGCCGACCTGGACCGGGCCGCCACCACCGACCTGGACGCCATGTTCCAGAAGTGGCGCGCGCCGGTCGCCGATGCCCGGACCGTCCTGGCCCATCTGCAGACCTCCGGCCACGCCACCGCCCGGGAGCTGCTCCTCCTTTTTCCGATGCACCAGAGGCGGGGCGTCCTCATGACTCTGGCCTGGATGGCCAAGCTTGGCATGATTGACTGGATGTAAGGCCGATAGCTGGCTGCCGGGGGTTTCCATTCATCCCCGAAACCCACTAGAAGACCCCTGCAGCAGGCCCGGTAGCTCAGCAGGATAGAGCAGCGCTTTCCTAAAGCGAAGGTCGGGGGTTCGAGTCCCTCCCGGGCCGCCACCGTTGCGCCGCTCGCGGAGACAGTTCGACCTTGAACTAACAGCCCTTCTGGGCCGCCTCCGAAGTCATAGCCTGCGGCCTGGCCCTCCTTCTCATCGGCATGGCGTCCGCTTCACAGGCATTCGTGGATCACCTGGCACAGGGCCGAGGCGTGTGGGTTGCCGGCAATGCCCTCTCCCATCTGGTTGATCACGTAGCCGACCGAAACGCCCGTGACCGGGTCGGCGGATCCGAATGATCCGCCCCAGCCCGGATGCCCAAACGCGCTTTTTGACGGGCCGTAGGTCCCGACCGGATTACCCGTGAAGCCGTGGGACCAGAGCGGGGCGAATCCCTGCAGGAGATCAACCCGTGTCGTCTGCGGCGTCGACATGGCGGCGATCGTGGCGCCTGACATCAGGCGAACGCCATCGATCTCGCCGTTGTTGGCCAGCGCACCGTAGAGCTTCGCCAGGGCCAGCGCGGTCGCGTGGCCGTTGCCAGCCGGTATCTGCGCCGCTCTCCAAGCCCGACTGTTGGGCAGGGTGGGAAGCATGGTGGGGTTGGTCATCGCCGCCACGGCCTCCTTGGGCGCGCCGGCCAGGGGAACCTCCCCGCCGCTGGGGGGGGCGATGATCGGCGCCACCCGGTCCTCGAGCGCTTCAGGAAGCCCGACATAGAGATCGATCGATAGCGGTGTGGCGAGCTCCTGACTGATGAAGGCGCCGATCGGCAGACCGCTTACCCGCCGGATGACCTCGCCGGCCATGAAGCCGACCGTCATGGCGTGATAGGAATTGACGGTCCCCGGCGGCCACATGGGGGCCTGGGCGGCCAGTCTCCGGGTCACGAGATCCCAGTCATAGAAGTCTTCCAGGCGGGTGGGTTCATCGAACCCGGGAAGTCCGGCCTGGTGCGACAGGAGCTGGGAGATCGTGATCTGGGCCTTCCCGTTCTGGCCGAACTCGGGCCAGTAGGTGGCGACCGGCGCGTCGTACTGCACCTGGCCTCGATCCACGAGCAGCCCCATGGCCACCCCGGTCA
>CAIYSH010000356.1 GCA_903928755.1 uncultured Alphaproteobacteria bacterium
GGTCCCCCCGGTATTCCGGGAAAACCGGTTCCAGTCGCCCACCTTGACCAGGAAGGGGAAGCGATGTTCGCGGATGGAAAGCTGGACCAGCCGTCCAACTTCCCCGGCCTTGATTGCATCAATGAACCGGGCAGCCGGCGGCATGAAGCGGTATTCCATACCTGTCCAGAAAACAGCCTTGTGACCGAGCGCCTGTTCTGCCGCCCACCTGGCGTCTTCCACCGTTGTGCAGAGCGGCTTTTCACAGAGGATATGCAGGCCGGCCGCAAAGAGCGGTTTCAGGACCTCCCTGTGGGTATGGTTGGGCGAAACCACCAGAACACAGTCCAGTCTGACCTTGGCCAGCATCTCATCCACGGTCGCAAAGGTCGGGACATCATGACCCAGCTGCTTCACACCCCGCTCAAGGGACCCAATCACCGGATCCTGCAAAGCCACAATCTCGGCTTCAGGATGGAGTTTGAGGTTGCGGATGTGCTCGCGACCCATCATTCCAACCCCTGCAATACCAAATCGCAGCCTGCTCATATCGACGTCCAACATCCTAAGATCAGAGGCCCGCATGACCCTCACCGATCCTGGCCTGTCGCACGCGCGACGCGCGCTCGGCAAGAGCGGCCTGACAGTTTCGCCCCTGGCCTGGGGGATGTGGCGGTTCAGGGGCCAGGACGTGAAGGCGGCCAGGGCCCTGGTCGAAGCCGCGCTCGACGGGGGTATCGATCTGCTGGACACGGCCGACATCTATGGGCCGGACAATGGTGAGCCCTTCGGCGCTGCCGAACACCTGCTGGGCAGGGTCCTCGCAGAGACCCCCGGCCTTCGCGACCGCTTCACCCTGGCGACCAAGGGCGGCATCGAAATGGGCGTGCCTTATAACTCCGGCCAGGCCTACCTGACCTCTGCCGTAGAGGCGTCCCTGAACCGCCTGGGGGTGGAACGGATAGATCTCTGGCAGATCCACCGCCCCGATCATCTGGCCCACCCGGCGGAGATCGCCAGGACCTTCGAGACCCTTCGGGCCCAGGGCAAGGTGGCCGAGTTCGGCGTCTCGAACCATACCCCCGCCCAGGTCTCGGCCCTTCAGGCCTACCTGCCTTTTCCTCTGGCCTCCATCCAGCCCGAATTCTCGCCCCTGGCGATTGAGCCCCTTTACGATGGCGTGCTGGATCAGGCGATCGAGAAGGGCCTTGCCGTCCTGGCCTGGTCGCCGCTGGGAGGCGGAAGGCTGGCAGCCCCGGGGGATGACCGGTCAAAGGCCGTCACGGCAGAGCTGGCAATAGTCGCAGACCGCGCCGGTGTATCTGTCAGCGCGGCCGCCTATGGCTGGATCATGGCCCATCCTGCCCGACCGATCCCCATAGTCGGATCCCAGCAGGTCGCGCGAATTCAAGATGCCAGCCAGGCCCTGACCTTCACGTTTTCCCGGCCGGAATGGTATGCGGTCCTGACAGCGGCCAGAGGGGTCCCCCTGCCATGAACCCCTGCGAAGTCGCCTGGTTCAGTGCCCTCTGTGACGATGACTACGAATTCCTGGGGGCACCGGACCCGAAGCTGCAGTCGAGCTTCGAGCACTGCCGCAATATCGCCCTGACGGCGGAGGCGGGTGGATTTGACAGCTTGCTGCTGCCATCGGGCTATGCCCTGGGAATAGACTCCACGGCCTTTGCCGCGGCGATCGCGCCCATGCTGACGCGCATGAAGCTGCTTCTGGCCGTGCGTTGCGGCGAGATGTGGCCCCCCCAGCTCGCGCGGCAGATTGCGACCATCAACCAGTTGGTTGGCGGCCGGCTGAATGTGAACATCATTTCCTCCGACATGCCGGGCGAAACCCTGGCTTCCGCTCCCCGCTATCAGCGGACTGTTGAGGTGATGGAGCTGCTGAATCAGATCCTCAGTGGTCAGCCTGTGGACTATCAGGGCGAATTCTACAGGTTCAGGCTGGATCCTCCGCGCATCGCCACCACGCTTGGCACCCGCGTGCCACTCTATTTCGGGGGCCTGTCCGAAGATGCCCGCGAAGCTGCAGCCAGGGCGGCGGATGTCTATCTGATGTGGCCAGATACCCTGCCAGCCGTCACTGAAATCGTCGCGGATCTGCAGACCCGCGCAGCCAGGCATGGCCGCAAGCTCAAATTCGGATACCGCGTGCACGTTGTGGTGCGCGAAACCGAGTCCGAAGCGCGCGATGCCGCCAGCCGTCTGCTGTCCCGACTGGACGAAGCCGAGGGCGAAGCCATCCGCAATCGCTCCCTTGACAGCACATCCTATGGCGTTCGCCGTCAGGCCGAGCTCCGCGCCGGTGCGGGCCATGACGGTTATGCAGAAGACAATCTCTGGACCGGAATCGGGCAGGCCCGCTCCGGCTGTGGTGCCGCCATTGTCGGTGACCCGGATCAGGTTCTGGCCAAGCTGGAAACCTACCGGAAACTGGGAATGGACGCCTTCATCCTGTCCGGCTATCCACACGCCGCAGAAGCCGACCTGTTTGCGCGCCATGTCCTGCCGAGGCTGGATCATGGCCCCCTGACCCTTGAGCCCCAGGACATTTTACCATGACCTTTCGTGCCCCGCTTCGCAGTCTGGCCCTGGCCCTGCAGACCGCCGGTCATCCGGCCCTGATCGGCCAGGCCTTTGCTGATCTGGATCAGGATACGGTCTCCGCCGTGCTGGAATCGGCCGGAGCTTTTGCAGAGAATGAACTCGCCCCCCTGAATCGCCAGGGAGACAAGATCGGTGCGCGCTATGAAAACGGCAAGGTGACGGGTGCACCAGGGTTTGCGGAAGCCTACAAGGCTTTTGTCGCCCAGGGCTGGAACTCCCTGTCAGCAGATCCGGAATTCGGCGGCCAGGGCCTGACCAAGGCCATGGAACTGGCCGTTTTCGAGATGATCCACGCCGCCAACATGGCGTTCGGCCTTTGCCCCATGCTGACCCAGGGCGCGATCGAGGCTCTCGCCCTCCACGGCAATGAGCGCCAGAAGCGCCTGATCCTTCCAAAGCTGGTGAGCGGTGAATGGACCGGGACCATGAACCTGACCGAGCCCCAGGCCGGCACGGATCTGGCCTCGGTCACAACCCGCGCCGAGCCGGACGGCAAGGGTGGCTACAGGATCTATGGCCAGAAGATCTTCATTACCTGGGGTGACCACGACGCGGCGGAAAACATCTGCCATCTTGTCCTGGCCCGCACACCGGACGCACCTCCCGGGGTCAAGGGCATCTCGCTCTTCCTGGCGACCAAAAAGATCGTGGACGACGAGGGCCGGGCCGGTTCCCTCAATGACCTCCGCCCGGGCTCCATCGAGCACAAGCTGGGCATTCACGGATCGCCGACCTGTGTCATGCTGTTCGAGGGTGCCCAGGCCGAACTGGTTGGCGAGCTGAACAGCGGCATCGCCCACATGTTCGTCATGATGAACGCCGCGCGCCTTCAGGTGGGGGTCCAGGGGGTCGCCATCGCCGAGCGGGCTTTTCAGCAGGCCCTGAATTTCGCGCAGGAGCGCAAGCAGGGTCGCACCGCCTGGGGCGACGAAACCATCTATGGGCACCCGGATGTCCGGCGCATGCTGACCCTGATGCGCGCCAGGATCGAGGCCGCCAGAGCCATCTGCCTGACCACGGGTGTCCAGTCTGACCTGGCCCGGCTGGCTCCGACAGAAGACGCCCGCAGCGCCGCCCGGGCGCGTCAGGAACTGCTGACCCCGATCGCCAAGGCCTGGTCAACGGATATGGGTGTTGAAGTCGCGTCGCTGGGTCTCCAGATCCATGGGGGTATGGGTTTCATCGAAGAGACCGGGGCTGCACAGCACTATCGCGACGCCAGGATTGCCCCGATCTATGAAGGCACGAACGGCATTCAGGCCATGGACCTCGCGGGCCGCAAGCTCGGCATGCGTGAAGGCGGCGTCATGCTGGACATCTGCAAAGAGATTTCTGCCACTGTGTCGTCCCTCAGGACCACGCCTGGCCTGGAGATGGTCGCAGGCCGCCTGGAAGCCGCCCTGGGCGCCCTGGAGCGGGCGACGCACTGGATGCTGGCCCACAGGGGGCCCGACGCCCTCAGCGGGGCTACAACCTATCTGAAGCTGGCGGGGGATGTGATCGGCGGTGACATGCTGGCCCGACAGGCGCTGGCGACCGCCGCCGGCGAAGACGACTGGTCAAAATCCAAGAGTGCCCTGGCCCGGATCTATGCCTCACAGGTCCTGGTCCTGGCCTCGGGTCTTGCAGACGCCGTGACCGAGGGTGGCGCGGACCTTGAGGCCCTGAGTGCAGGGCTCCTCGCAGACTGATCCATGTAACCATTGCGTGTGCGGGGCGTAGTCAGGAACAGACCCTGAAAACGGAAGCCACCATGCGCCTAGCAACAGCTCTGCTGATCTCCCTCGTTCTCGCAAACTCTGCCCGGGCAGAGTCCCCACACCTGAGGGTTGTTGAACTCTTCACCAGCCAGGGCTGTTCTTCCTGCCCGCCGGCCAATGCCAATCTCTCGAAGCTCGCAGACCGACCTGATGTGCTGGCCCTGAGTTTCGGGGTCACCTACTGGGATGATCTGGGCTGGAAGGACACCTTCGCCAACAAGGCCTACACCCATAGACAGTGGGACTATGCCCACGGGCTGAGTCACGACAATGTCTTCACCCCTCAGGTCGTCATCAACGGTCGCACGGATGATGTCGGTGCCTCCCTGACGAAGCTGGACCTGCTGCTGAAGCAGACACCGGCACCGGTATCCGGATCGGCGATCAAGCTCTCCACGACGTCGGTTACCCTCAATTCCGCCGCCGCGCCGGGCAAACCGGCCCAGGTCTGGCTTGTGCGCTATGACCCGCGGACGGTTCAGGTCCCGATCCGCAGGGGCGAAAACACCGGCAAGACCCTCCCCCACAGGAATGTGGTGCGGGAACTGGTCAGGCTGGGGGACTTCAGGGGCCAGGCCGTATCCTTCCCCCTCCCCGCGCCCCGGGCCCGGGACCTCAGGACCGCCATACTGGTCCAGTCAGGTCCAGGCGGACCGATCATCGCCGCCACCAGAGGCTAGAGCAGGTTGAATGAAGGCCCTTAATTCCCGTCAGGCGCCGTCCCAAGGGACAGGACTCTAGGCCGCAACAAGACCCGGTATGTCCCTGAGGGCCGGGTCAAGGCCCGCACCCATCAGATCAATGAAATTGTCGCGATAGAACCGGCGGCGTGTTGGCTCCGAGCATCCCGCCAGGGCATCATTGAACCGCTTCAGTGGATTGCGGCCACCTTCCACGTGAGGAAAATCTGACGAGAACAGGCAGACCTCTTCTCCGGCATTGGCGATGATCCAGGCGGTATCCTCATGAGGGTAGGGTGTCACCCGGAATTGCCGACGGATGATCTCGCTGGGCCGGGCTGAGAGCTTCTGCAGACGCTCTTCCTTGCCAAAGGCCGCAACTCCGGAATCCAGGAACTTCATGAGACTGGGCAGCCATGACGCCCCCAGTTCAATGGCCCCGAACTTCAGATCGGGGAACCGGTCAAAGACACCGTCAATGACCAGGGCAGACAGGGTCTGCCAGATTGAAACCGGTATGGTCATGAAGCTGAGAGATGTGAAATTCTCGGCACCGCCATGGAAGTCCAGAACCTGTGGCAGACCATTGTTGAAATAGTCGCGGTGCATTTTCTCTTCGCCGCCCACATGGAACAGGATGGGCAGGCCGGCATCCTGGACGAGCGCCCAGAGAGGATCGAGGCCCACATGGCTCGGGGAATGGCCCGGTGGATGCCGGGATGGAATGATCAGGCCCTTGCAGCCCATTGCGATGGCCTCACGGGCGATCTCCGGGGCCCGGGCCATATCCAAAAGCGGAACATAGCCCGTGGCCAGAAGCCGACGGTCTACCGAACAATAGTCCGTCATCATCCGGTTGTGGGCGCGGGCAGCCTCTACGGCCAGATCAACCTCTCCGGCTTCCTCCAGCCCGTAATTGCCAAGCGCGGCGGTGGTGAAAACCAGCTGGCTGGCAAAGCCGAGAAGATCCAGGGCTTTCGGACGGTCCTGGTTCCGGAAGGCCCCAAGGGCCTGATAGTTCTTGCGGAGCAGGAGATTGGCTTCATCACCTGCCCGGAATTCGGGATCGTCGTGCAGGTCGCGGGCCTTCCGGGCCCAGTCCGTCACATACTTCGCTTCCTGGGTTTTCTGGCTGAAACGCTCCCGGAAACCTGGATCCAGATACCCGTCAATCGTCCCGGGTAATTCCATGACATGCGAATCCGCGTCATGGATGGTCTGTCCTTCTACGTAAGCCATGTTCGCCGCCTCCCAGCTTTGTCAGGGAGCAGTCGGGCCCGAAAACAGACCGCCGTCAAGAGCAAGGCCGATCCGGAAGGCTCCGGACCGGCCCTGAGGGCTTCAGAGTTGCGGCAGCATGTAATCCGCAGCCGAAACCTTGAACTCGCCCCCTTCTTCGACATTCAGGGACTTCACCACACCATCCTCGACAACCATGGAATAGCGCTGCGAACGAAGGCCAAGGCCAAACTTGGAGCCATCCATGTCCAGACCGACGGCCTTGGTGAAGTCACCCGCCGGATCGGCAATCATGGTGATGGTGTCCAGAACGCCCGGTTCTCACCCCAGGCCTTCATCACGAAGGCGTCGTTGACGGAAAGACAGACGATCGAATCCACGCCCTTGGCCTTGATGTCAGGGGCCAGGGCCTTGAAGCCGGGAACATGCTTGGCCGAGCAGGTCGGGGTGAAGGCACCCGGCACGGCGAAGAAGGCAACCTTCTTGCCTGCGAAGATATCGTCAGTGGTCATCGGGCGGGGGCCCTCAGCCGTTCCTGCGATGAAATTGGCGGCGGGCAGTTTATCTCCGACCTTGAGGGTCATGCGGGCGTCTCCGTTTGGGATGATATTGGCTCCATCAAATAACGACGAACCCTCAGGCTTCAATGACCAACTTGCACGCCGGAGCCTTTTCCGCACAGCAGGATCCCTCACCCGGGAGGGAAAGGGCCTGTTCAGGGGCCAGGCGCAGGGCCCGATCTATTTGCCCGTGAAAACAGCGGGACGTTTTTCCAGGAAGGCAGCGACACCCTCCTTGTGATCGGCCGACTTGAAACAGCCGGACAAGGCTTCAACATGCGCCCGCATATGCTCGGACATGTCCCGCTCAAGCCCGTGCCAGACAAGTTTCTTCATCAGCCGCAGGGACATGGGCGAGGACTTCAGATAGCGCCGCGCCTCGGCCATGGCGGCCTCCATCAGGTCTTCCGGTGCGACCAGTTCGTTGGCATAGCCGAGTGCCAGGGCTTCCGTTCCGGTAATCTGGTCTCCGGAATAGAGCAGGCGCAGGGCCTTTGACGGCCCGACCAGGCGCGGCAGGATCCAGCTTCCTGCGCCTGTATCAGGCACAAGACCCCGATGGGCGAAGTTCCAGGCGAACCGGGCGCGGTCAGTGACGATGCGGACATCGCATTGACTGGACCATTCGGCACCCATGCCGATGGCAAATCCATCAATGGCACCAATCACCGGCTTGGGGCAGGCAACGAGGGGCCACCACTTGCCATCCTCATGGGCTTCGCCGCGCACACCACGGGTCTCGCCGGGTATGGTGGCCAGATCCGCAAGATCGGTTCCTGCACAGAAGGTGCCGCCCGAACCGGTGACAATGATTACCCTGACCCGGTCATCTGCACCCAGGGCCGCCGCCTGTTCGGTGAAGGCCGCAAGCATGGCATAGGTAATGGCATTGCGCTTTTCGGCCCGGTCAATGGTCAGAATGGCAATGCCGTCTTCGCCGATTTCGCTGCGGATGTGATGGGCGGTCATGTCTGTCTCCCCTGGTGCCGGTTCTGTTGGCAGGAGCAGACCGCAGAAGCGGCTCCAGGTCCAGACCCTGTTCCCGAAGGAAGGGCTTTATCCCCTCGCCTTCACCGGTGCCGACCCGTCGACATAACTCTCATTGAGATAGACTTCAGCTTCCTTGGGTGAGAGCGCCGGACCATAACCGAAGCCCTGGCCATAATCGCAACCGGCAGACTGCAGAATACGGGCCATCTGGGCGTTTTCCACCCCTTCGGCAACCACCTCCAGAGACAGGTCCTGACCCAGCTTGATGACCGACGCGACGATCTTGGCTGACCCTTCATTGGTCGACATGGTGCGCACGAAATAGCGGTCGATCTTGAGTGTGTCGAAGGGCAGACGGGTCAGATAGCTGAGGGAAGAAAACCCGGTCCCGAAGTCATCCAGGGCAATCGCGACGCCTGCCGCCCTGAGGTCACCCAGAATCCGGGCGGCCTGGTCAGGATCCCGCATGACGTCGCCTTCGGTGACCTCAAGTTTCAGGGCACCTTTGGGGAGGCCGGTCTCCCGGCGGATCCGCAGGAGATCAGCAACCAGGTCGGGTCGTTCAAGTTCGCCGGTGGACAGGTTCACCGCCACGGTCATTTCCGCGGCAGCCCGGTAATTGCGCCGCCAGATGGCCAGCTGCCTTGCAGCCTGCCCCATCATCATGGCACCCAGTTCGTGCATCAGGCCCATTTCCTCGCAGTGAGGCAGAAACTGATCGGGCATCACCAGGCCCAGGCGCGGGTGTCGCCACCGGACCAGGGCCTCAAAGCCGGAAAGGGCACCTGTGGAGAGCCTGACAATGGGCTGATAGAAAGCGCAGAGTTCACCCCGTCCCAACGCGCCCTTGAGGTCGGCCTCCATGGCCAGATGGCTCAGACCATCGCGTTCAAGTGTGCGGCCATAGATCGCCGTCCCACCACGCCCGCCGCCCTTGGCCGCCTCAACGGCCAGTTCCGCGCGACGCAATAATTCGGAGACTTCGGGCGCATCCTCACCACCTGTAACCTCGACAGTCCCCATGGAAAGGGTCGGGTGGATGTCAAAGCCAGCGATCCGCAGAGGCATTTCCAGCGCGGCCCGCATGATGGTTGAGGCAGGCAAGGCCCCCTTGGGAGCCAGAACGGCATACTCGTCCTCACCAATCCTGGCGGTCAGGACGCTGGAAGGAAAGGCCAGGGCCAGTCGCGAGGCCAGGGCGGAGAGAATGAGGTCAGCCCGTTCATGGCCCAGGGCGTCATTGAGCCGACGCAGGCGGTTCAGATCTGCAACAACCAGTTCATGGGTGCCTGGAACAGCAAGCTGCTCACGAGCCAGGTTGATGAAGCTTTGGCGGTCCTTCAATCCGGTCAGTGGATCATGGGTAACAGCCTCAACTGACGCAACCCGGCTGATCGCGCCGGCGGCGCGCATGCCATCCTCCAGCCAGACCCCGCGCCAGTGGCAGTCTACGCCCCCATGCATGCGGAAGCGGAGTGATATCTCCTGCCCCTGGGGACGGGCCCGCAGCAGGTCTTCCGCGCGGGCACGGTCCTGCGGCAAGACCAGGGCACGCAGGGCCGCAGAGGAAGATTGCGGCGCGAGGGGATCGAGTCCCAGAGATCGGACACTGCCGGTGATCGAGAGTCGATCCTCCACAGGCTCCCACAGCCAGAGGGCGATCTCGCTCGCCCCGAGGGCAGCCAGCGTCGTCGTCGCATCCCAGGTTTTGTGGTCTCTGGCCATTCGCTCCAGGGGCGCGAAACCTTGGCTTCGCCTAAACGGAAAATCCTGAATCCGGACCTTCGTGACTCCGAAGCAGAGACACGAGGCCGAACAGAACATGATCTCGCCAAACCCCGTTAATTTTCAGATAAGCGCGAGCCTCTCCCTCCTCGATAAAGCCGGCCCCGGACAGGAGTCGACGGGAGGGCACATTCTGGGGAACGCACGCCGCCTCCAGACGATGCAGCCCAAGACGACGGAAGGCGAACTGGGTCAGGGCACGGACTGCGGCAATCGTCTGACCTTGTCGCGCAAAAGGCCTGCCGCACCAGTAACCCACCGTCCCCATCTGGGCGACCCCACGGCGTATGTTGGAAAGTGTAATGCCGCCGGTCAGCACATCGTCCTTCTGACGGAAGACAAGGAATGAATAGGCAGCTCCGGTTTCCCGGTCCCGCTGGTAGGCGGCCAGACGACGGCGGAAGGCGGCCCGGGTCAGATCATCCTCTGCCCAGGTCGGCTCCCAGGGTTGCAGGAACTCCCGCGATTGGGCCCTCAGGTCCCGCCATTCCGCAAAATCCGACCCACGGGGCGGACGCAGATAGACGCCCTCTCCGTCAACCCGAAGGCTTGGTTCTGCCGCGATCCAGTCCAGAAGTGCCATCCGTCCAGCCTCTCCGGATTTCAATCCAGGTCAACCCGGCATCCCTCAGGATGCGAAGATCCCGTTATGAAAGGCTTCGGCTGCCCGGTGGGCGGCCTTAGGACCAAGAATACTCGCAGCAACCCGGCCCGACCTGGTGAGACCCCTGCCCACCCGCTGAAGGTCCGCTACCGTCACACGATCCACATCCTCGGCGATTTCGGCCGTACTCAGAATGCGGCCAAAAAGCAGGACCTGGCCGGCAGCCTGTTCTGCACGCGCAAGAGGCGATTCCCGGGCCATGAACAGCCCGGCCTTCAATTGGGCCTTGGCCCGTGCGAGTTCGGCCTGGGTCACATCCTGCGCCAGTTCGACGATCTGCCGTGCAGCGACTTCGGCCAGTCGTGAGGCATCCCGTGCCGCACACCCGGCAAAAATCCCCAGAACCCCCTGATCCGCATAGGTCTCGGCAAAGGCATCCACCGCATAGGCAAGACCAAGCTTTTCCCGTGCTTCCTGGAACAGCCTGGACGACATGCCACCGCCAAGAATCTCGGCGAACAGGCGAAGGGCGAAATAGTCGGGATCGGCGACCCCGACCGTCGGCAGCATGAAGACCAGATTGGCCTGCTCAAGGTTTTTGGATTCGGTGCGCACACCGCCCGTAAACGCCGCCGGTTGGAACCCTGTGGGTTCGGAAACCGCGATTCCGCCAAAGTCCCGCTCTGCCAGAGCCAGGACCTCGTCCTCGTCCACATCTCCGCTGGCAGCGAAGATCAGTTTGTCCGGGGCATAGAGCCTGGCACGCCAGGCCTCCAGGCTTTCGGGCGTCGCCGGGGCTATGGACTGATCAGTCCCGAGTATGGACCGACCGAGTGGCTGACCTTCATAGGCGGCAGCCTGGGCCATTTCGAAGACCTGGTCGTCGGGTGTATCGACCGCCTCGGCGATCTCCTGTCCGACCACCTGCTTCTCCCGCACCAGATCGGCGGGATCGAGGCGAGGGCGCAGGATCAGGTCAGCCAGAACGGCAGAGCCGAGCTCGAGCCCACCCGACAGGGCGCGGACCTGGAAACTGGTGCGCTCATAGCCTGTGGCGGCATTGATATGTCCGCCCTGCCCCTCGATGGACTCCACAATCTCCCGGGCACTGCGATGACCCGCGCCCTTGAAGACCATATGTTCCAGCAGGTGGGACCAGCCGGACCTTTCAGCATCCTCATGCCGGGCACCGCGTCCCGCCACCACGGACAGGGCGACCGTCTCAAGACCCGGCACCGGATCACAGATGATCCTGACACCATTGCTGAGGGTGTGGAGGCGCGCCAAGACCGGCCTATTTGCCCGCGAAGGCAAGGACATAGGCTTTTATGGCCGCCATATCGGCGGGAAGGTGGTCAAACCGCTCCGGCTTGCCAGCCAGGCCCCTCGCCTTTCTCGGCACCACCGGCGTCTCGCCAATGACGTCGAGGACGGCCTCCGGAAACTTGGCCGGGGAAGCCGTGGACAGGATGATGACAGGGGCAGCCAGATTGCGCATCCGCTGGAAAGCACACACCGCCACCGCCGTGTGAGGATCGATGATCCCACCGGTTTCATTGAACGTCGCCAGAATGGTGCGGCTGGTCTCACCTTCGCTGATCATCATGCCCTGGAAGGTCTCGCGCATATGGGCCAGGGCCTGGGGCGGAATGTCGATGGCACCGGCTTCCAGGAAAGAGGCAAAGGCCCGTCCGGTCTCTAGCCCGTCGCGCTGGACGGCTTCGAAATACAAGCGCTCGAAATTGGAGGCCGACTGGATGTCCATGGCAGGAGATTGCGTCGCCTGCACCGAGCCCCGGGTATATCGGCCTGTCTGGAAGGCCCGGGCCAGAATGTCGTTGGCATTGGTCGCAACCAGGATGGTGGAAATGGGCAGGCCCATGGTCTTCGCAACATAGCCGGCGAATCCATCACCGAAATTACCGGAAGGCACACTGAAGGCCACGGGCCTGTAGGGAGCCCCCAGGGCCACCGCCGTGGTGAAGTAATAGACGCTCTGGGCGACGATCCGCGCAAAATTGATGGAGTTGACCGCCGACAGACCAACGGCTTGCTTCAGACCCTCATCAGAGAGGGCGGTCTTGAGGATGGCCTGACAGTCGTCAAAGGTTCCGTCCACCGCCACGCAGCGGACATTGTCCTCGGTCGCCGTCGTCATGAAGCGGCGCTGGACCTCCGAAATCCGACCGTCCGGGAACATGGCGACGATCCGGGTATTGGCCCGCCCACGAAAGGCTTCGACCGCCGCACCGCCTGTATCACCGGATGTGGCACAGAGGATGGTCTGGGTGCGGTTGCCAAGCGCAAGGACATGGTCCGAAAGCCTGGCCAGCAACTGCATGGCGACGTCCTTGAAGGCAAGGCTGGGACCATGGAACAGTTCAGCGATGAACCCACCCGGGGCAATCTGGGTCAGGGGGACAACAGCCGGATGTGTGAAGGTGGCATAGGCCGCCTCGCACATGTCGCTGAGGACATCGTGCGGGATTTCGCCATCAACGAACCTGGCCACGACCTCAGTGGCCACATGGGCATAGGACCGACCGGCGAAGGCAGCAATTTCGCCCTGGGTGAAGGCCGGCCAGGTTTCGGGGACATAGAGCCCGCCATCGGGGGCAAGACCTGCCAGAACCGCATCGACAAAGCCTACGGCAGGCGAGGCCCCCCGCGTCGAGATGTAGCGCATCAGCCTCTCGCCTTCTTCCAGAGGACGGCGACATAGACGCCTGCCAGTGCCGCCGCAAGACCGAACCAGGTCAGGGCATACTCCAGATGCCGGTTGGAAATCTCGGACGGCAGCGGGGCGGGGGTCAGCACTTTCCAGTCCGGATTGGTCGAGGTCTCCGCCATCAGGAACAGGGGGGCCGGACGACGGACGCCAAGGGCGCTGGCCATGGCCGGCACATTACGGGAATACCAGTGATTGGCGGCGACCTCATTGGGCGGCGTAACGAAGGTTGCGCGATCGGGAATGCGCAGGACGCCGATGAGGTGAAACGGTGTCCTGTCCGCGGAATCCACACCCGGACGACGGGTGACGGTATCACTGACAAATCCCCTGTCGATGAGGATACTGTCGGCGCTCGGGCTGCTGATCCGGCAGGCTGAAATCAGGCGCACACCAGCCCCGGTTTCACGCACCGAGAACAGCTCCAGAAACGGCGCCCGGGCAAGACCGGGGCAATTCACCTCAACCCGGATGAAGTCGGCCTTCTGCCCTTTTGCCAGAGCCGTATTCAGGGCCTGGGGCGGGGCCGCCTGCAGGGCCGCAACCCGGGCCAGGAGATCTTCCTTCCAGGCCAGCCGCTTGAGTTGCCAGCTGCCCAGACCGACCAGGATCGCCAGGGCAAATACCGTCGTCAGGGTCAGCCCGACCGCCAGCCTGAACTTCCCCGTGGGGATCTCACTTGCCATGCCGGGATTCAGACGCCTTGTTTGAGAACTGGGCCGCCAGCATCAGACCTTTGAAGGGACGAAGCAATCCCAGGCAGACCACCAGGGTCATGGGCAACCATACAACAAGATGCACCCAGACCGGGGGGTGGTAGGCGACTTCTGTAAACAGGGCCGCAAAGGCCACAAGGAAGCCACCGATCAGGATGACGAAAACGGCGGGACCGTCGCCGGAATCCGCCTTGGCCAGATCATAGCCACAGGCTTCACAGGTCGGCGAAACCTTGAGGAACCCCTCGAACAAGGGGCCCTCACCGCAGTTCGGGCAATGGCCGGTGGCACCCGCCAGATAAGGGTTATGACCGGCCATCAGGCTCCTATTTCGCCGCCGCGCCGAAGACGACGTAAACGAAGGCGAACAGGAACAGCCAGACCACATCGACGAAATGCCAATACCAGGCTGCGGCCTCGAAACCGAAATGCTTCTTGGGGGTGAACCCGCCGCCAAGCAGTCGCGCCAGGCACACGGCCAGGA
>CAIYSH010000357.1 GCA_903928755.1 uncultured Alphaproteobacteria bacterium
GCACCCTGGTGTGGCCCCTGTCGGGCCATGTCGCCAAATTTTGCCGCTGCAGCCAAGGTCCTCGAGCCCGAACTCCGCCTGTTGAAGCTGAACTCGGAGACTGAGACTCAGGCCTCAGCCGCACTGGGCATATCGGGGATCCCGGCACTTCTGCTGTTCAGGGATGGCCAGATCCTTGCCCGCACCACCGGGCTGATGAGCACACAACAGATCGTCGCCTGGACCCGCCAGGCTCTTACCCAGCCAAATGGCCGGGTCTTCCAAGGACATTGATATGACTGTCGACCGTATGGTTATGGCCTTTGCAGGATGCGTCGTTCTGCTGGGCATCGCTCTTGCCCACTTTGTGCATCCAGGCTGGATGCTTCTGTCGGCCTTCGCCGGACTCAACCTGATCCAGTCTGCCTTTACGGGATTTTGCCCGGCGGCGATGGTCTTCCGGAAGCTTGGCGTGCGACCGGGCGCGGCCTTCAACTAGCGCCCTGTCCGGCAGAAGCGCTTCAGGGGCCCGATTGATCCGGACGTTGTTGGTCAGTGCAGAAAGCGTCTCAGAGCCTTGAGATAAGCTTCGAAGTTTTCCCGGCGGGTATTATGGCCCGCCCCCGGGATCTCGATGGTCTGTATCTGGCGGTTGAGGGCCCTTGCCTCTTCCGCCAGTTCCGCCGAAACCAGCCCACCCAGAGCAGACTCGCCATGCAGGATCAAGGTCGGGACCGTGATCCTGGCAACCGGCTCCTGCCAGGGGACCGCAAAGGTCGGCAGGGCATTCGGATCAAGCTGTGCCTTTGCCTCAAGCCAGGCCGGAAATTCATCCTGGTGCCAGGTCGGATGATACTTTGCTCCCATGGCCATTAGCTCGGCGCGGGTCATGATGCCGTAGCGCTCTGTCTGTTGCCGGAACCTTTCACGGTTACGGTCTGCCACGGACGCCTCGGGCATCGGCACGAAGGCCGGATCTTCCAGGACAACCCGGGAGATGAGACCAGGCCATGCCCCTGCACAGTCAGCTGTTGCACGCCCTCCGACGGAATGACCCATGAGGATCGGCGCGGAAAGGTGCAGACCTTCCACAGCCTCGGCAATATCCCGTCCAGGGTCGAAGGCATGACCGTCCGCGATCCTGGAACTTTGCCCATGTCCCCTCGCGTCCAGCATGATGACGTCAAATTCAGCCTCAAGAGCCGTAGCCAGTCGCGTCCAGCAGAGACCATTGTCCGTCAGGCCATGAGACAGAACCAGGGTTGGCCCGTCACCCCCTGTCCGGTGATAGGCAAGGTGGCCGCCCGCAATCTTCACCCTGCCAGTCGCCCACGTCCTCACGACATCATCTCCCGCACAGGGACTACCATGCATAGGCTTCCGGTGCGGCCCCGCAGGGTGTGAATATCTCATCCAGGCGTTCGAGGATTGTGGCGTCCAGTTCCACCTCCGGTGCTTCCAGCAGCCCATGGAACTGGGCCAGGGTCCGTGGACCGATAATGGCCGAGGAAAGCCCCTTCTGATGCAGCAGCCAGGCGATTCCGATTACGCCCGGCGATTTTCCAAGGGACGCGCAGAGGGTGGTAAACTCAGTCAGTTGCCGGCCCCTGCCTGCCGCAGCCCTGGTGATGTTTTCGGCACTCCGCCGGCCAGCCTCATCGAGGGAGGGGCCAGCCAGAAGACCTCCGGCAAGCGGGCTCCAGGCGATCAGACCCACGCCGTAGTCCAGGCAGGCAGGCAGGACTTCAAGCTCTACCCGGCGCTCCACAAGATTGTAGAGGCTCTGCTCGGAAACCAGGCCCAGTTGGCGGCCGGCCATGGCCCGCTCATTGGCCTGGGCGATCTTCCAGCCCGGAAAATTGCTGGACCCCACATAGGTGATCTTTCCCTGACTGCGGAGCCTGTCCATGGCCTGCCAGATCTCATCGATCGGCGTTGCACGATCAATGTGATGCATCTGGTAGAGGTCGATGTGGTCGACCTGCAGCCGCTTCAGGCTTGCGTCACAGGCCTTCTGAATGTGACGCGCAGACAGGCCCCGGTCATTGATATCATCGGACATCGGCTCATGGACCTTGGTGGCCAGTACGATACGGTCGCGGCGAGACCTGTCCTGGGCCAGCCATTGGCC
>CAIYSH010000358.1 GCA_903928755.1 uncultured Alphaproteobacteria bacterium
GGGCACAATCCGCCCCGATAACCACGTCGCCGGACCCGCCAGCCGGTTTGATCTTCACAAAGGCATCCACCATGGTCCGGGCACCGATGGTGATCTTCGTACCGCGCACCGACACCTCGATGTCTGCGAGTGCCGAGATCCTGGCCGAGGGGTCGACAGTCAGCATGAAATGTCTCCGTCCCCTGTAAAATCAGCATAGGCCGCATCCCGTCCGGAGATCACCGTCGGAACAAGGGGCCATGCGATCCCGAAGGCCGGATCATTCCAGCGAACGCCGCGCCCGTGACCGGGTTCGAAGATGCGGTTGATCTGGTAGAGCACATCGCAGTCGTCTTCCAGGGTCAGGAAACCGTGGGCCATGCCTTCGCCAATCAGCAGGGCCCGCCCGGACCCGGCGTCGAGCTCAACCCCGGTCCAGGACCTGAAGGTCGGGCTCTGCGGACGCAGGTCGACAGCAACGTCGAAGATCCGTCCCCGGGTTACCCGGACAAGCTTGGCCTCGGTATGGGGCGCTGCTTCATAGTGCAGGCCCCGAAGGGTTCCGGCCTTGAGATTCCGCGACAGGCTGGTCTGTTGGGGGGTGAAGGCGTGACCAGCCTGGGCAAAATCCTCCGGGCAATGCAGCCGCGCAAAGGATCCCCGGTCGTCAGATACCGGATCGGGGTCAACCACCACGACGCCGGCAATGGCGGTGGGGGTAAAGCGCATCAGTCGAAAACCTGGGGTTCAGGCGAAGCCGTCACGAACTTTCCGCCCCAGGACCGTATGACCGACATCTGGCCCATGATTTCCGCCTTGAGGTTCCAGGGCAGGATCAGCAGATAATCCGGTTTGATTTCACCGACCCGGGAAGGTGCCAGGATCGGGATGTGGCTGCCGGGCAGGAAGCGATCCTGTTTATGGGGATTGGCATCGAAGACGGCGACAATGTCGTCCGTGCCCACCCCGGCATGGTTGAGGAAGGTATTGCCCTTGGCTGCAGCCCCATAGGCCGCAACACGCTTTCCATCCGACCGGGCCTGAGCCAGGAAGGCCAGGAAGCTCTTGCGCACGGCCTCGACCCGGGCGGTAAACCCGCCATAGGTAGACAGGGTGTCGAGGCCGGCCTCCTGCTCCCGGGCGCGCAGGGCGATCAGGGCGTCTGTCTGGGCATGGCCAGCCGCTTCGTGGCAGCAGAACAGCCGAAGGGACCCGCCATGGGTCGCCAGCAGCTCGACGTCAAACGGCCGCAGACCATTGGCCCTCAGCACCTTTTCCACCGCCAGCAGGGACAGATAGGAAAAGTGCTCGTGATAGATGGTGTCGAACTGGACCTGTTCGATCAGGTTCAGCAGATGGGGAAACTCGAAGGTCAGCACCCCCTGCGGGGCCAGAACCAGGGGGAAACCCGCCACGAAGTCACCAATATCGGGGACATGGGCCAGCACATTGTTGCCCGCCATCAGGTCGGCCGAAATGCCGCGGTCGGCCAGGGCGCGGCCCGTGGCGGCGTTGAAGAAGGACACCTCGGTCGGCACCCCGATTTCGATGGCCGCCTCTGCGGTATTGGCGGTGGGCTCTATGCCCAGGATCGGCACCCCGGCCGCCTTGAAATGCTTGAGCAGATAGCCATCATTGCTGGCGACCTCGATGACCAGGGACTCCGGGCCAAGGCCGAACCTGGCGATCATCGCCTCGGCATAGCGTCGGGCATGGGCCACCCAGGACTCTGAGTAGGACGAGAAATAAGCATAGCCATCGTCAAAAATGTCGCCCGCATCCACCGGATCATCGGCCTGTACCAGGAAGCAGTTGGGGCAAACCCGGGTGTGCAAGGGGTAGGATTTTTCGTCCCCCGCCGCCAGCTGGGCCGGGGTCAGATAGGCATTGGCCAGGGGCTGGGATCCCAGATCAAGGAAATCCTGGGTCAGGGGGGTCTGGCAGAAGCGGCAGGCTGGGATCGTCATCACAGGCTCTCGTAGCGTGCTAACTGGGCCCTGCAAAGGGTCAGGGCGTCCTCGCCCTCACCCTGGCGGCGATACCAGTCCATGGTCCAGGCCACGGCTTCGGGGGCATCCAGGCGGCTCTCGAAGCCCAGCAGGGTCCGGGCCTGTGAGGCATCAATGCCAAGGGTTCGCGCTTCCAGGGAGTTGGGATCGGGTTCGTGTCGCCAGGGCCTGGCCCCCAGTGCCGCGACCGCCTGGGTGGCCAGATCGCCGACTGTGACTTCAGGGCCACCGGGCCGGGGACCGAAATTCATGGCACGGGGCGTCGCAGGATCCGTTGCCAGTCTCTGCAGATCGGTCAGATAGCCGGCCACACAGTCCAGGACGTGCTGCCAGGGCCGGGTGGACTCCGGATGACGCAGGACGGTGACGCCCTGGGCCTGGGCAGCCCGCACAATGTCGGCCACCAGTCGGTCGCGGGAAAAATCACCGCCGCCAATGACATTGCCGCCCCGGGCCGTGGCGACAGGCACGCCCGCCCTGTCGAAATAGCTGCGGGCGAAACTCTGGGTGACGATCTCGGCCGCCGCCTTGGAGGCCGAATAGGGATCCTTGCCCCCCAGGGCATCGGCCTCGGTAAAGGCCCGGCCGGTCTCGGCATTGGCATAGACCTTGTCCGAGGTGATCACCAGGCAGGCCTGGAGCGCCGCCTGCCCCCGCAGGGCCTGCAGCAGGTGGGCCGTGCCCATGATGTTGGCGGCAAAGGTGCCAACCGGATCCTCGATGGAGGTCCGGACAATGGGTTGCGCGGCCATGTGCAGGACCAGATCGAAGTCGCGCCCGGCAAGGGCGGCATCCAGGGCTGCCTGATCCCGCAGATCGACGATCAAGGGTTCGGCCAGGCTGGTGACCCGGGCCAGGTCATGAAGGGCCGGGGTCTGGTCTGGCGCCAGGGCAAGGCCCGTGACCCTGGCCCCCAGCCGGGACAGCCAGATGGCGGCCCAGGATCCCTTGAACCCCGTATGCCCTGTCAGCAGAACCCGCTTGCCCGACCAGAAGGCGGGGTCGGGCCTGGTCATGACCAAAGCCGCCAGGGGGCCTCGCCCGATGCCCAGAGGGCCTCGAGATTGTTCTTGTCCCGCAGGGTGTCCATGGCCGCCCAGAAACCGTCATGGCGATAGGCCATCAATTGACCGTCGGCGGCCAGGCTCTCAAGGGGCGCCGCCTCGAAGGGAATTTCATCGCCGGCAATCCGCGAGACCACATCAGGATGGAGGATGAAGAACCCGCCATTGATCAGGCCATTGTCGCCGGGGGGCTTTTCGATGAACCTCTGGACGCCGCCATCGACGATCTCGAGGGCGCCGTAACGGCCAGGAGGTGAAACCGCGGTCACCGTTGCCTGGCGGCCATGTCCCCGGTGGAAGGCCTCCAGCGCCTTGAGGTCCACATCGGCCACACCATCGCCATAGGTGAAGAAGAATGGCTCGCCCGGGGTCAGATAGTCTGCCACCCGTTTCAGGCGGCCGCCGGTCATGGTCTCGGCCCCGGTGTCTACCAGGGTCACCTTCCAGGGCTCATGCTTCGTGGCGTGGTATTCCACCGACCCCTTGGCCAGATCAACGGTCAGGTCTGCATTGTGCAGCACATAGTTGGAGAAATACTCCTTTATCACATAGCCCTTGTAACCCAGGCAGACGATGAACTCGTTGAAGCCGGCGTTCGAGAACAGCTTCATGATGTGCCAGAGGATCGGCCGACCGCCGATCTCGATCATCGGCTTGGGCTTGAGGTGGCTTTCCTCGGAAATCCGCGTGCCAAGTCCGCCGGCCAGAATGACGACCTTCATGCCTGCCTCCCCTAGGCTATGCGTTTGACGAAGGCGTCGGGCCAGTAGGTCACGCGCCCGGTGACCACCCCTTCATTGAACGGGAAGGCCGGTTCTTCGACGATGAAGCGTTTGTCTTCGGCGACAAAGTCATGGATGGCGGTCAGGGGATTGTTCCAGTCCCAGTCATCGCCGGTGCGGGGTGCCCCCTTGACCTGGGCCATGATACCGTCGGTTGCCACCACATAGGAGCCGATCCCGATCAGCTCTCCATAGGCACGCAGTTCGTCCAGCACGTGGGCCTTGGTATGGTTGGAATCCAGAACCACCAGCACCGTCTCGCCGGGTTTGATCAGGGCCTTGACCTGGGCCAGGACGTCCGGCGCGGTAGAGGAACCCTCGATCAGGTCGATCCGCTTCTTCATCGGGTGGGCCTCGATGGCCTGACGGTTGTGCGGGCGGATCTCGATGTCGACGCCGACCACCCGGCCCTTGCCCATGGCCTCGAACAGGGAGGCATAGAAGATCAGGCTGCCGCCGTGGGCGACACCGGTTTCCACCAGAACGTCGGGCTTCAGGTCCCAGATCACTTCCTGCAGGCGGACCATGTCCTCGGGCAGCTGGATGATCGGCCGACCCATCCAGGCGAAGGAATAGACATACTTGGAGTCCCAGGTCGCCCGGACCCAGGCCCTGGACGCCGCCGCAAAGCCTTCCGCGGTCGAAAGGCTGTAGCGGGTTTCGCTGTCGCCGGTCTTGACGATGACCTCGCCGCGTTCTTCATCAATAGTGGTGATCAAAGGTCTCGCCTTATAGAAGGTACGGGACGGCCCCGCTTTCGTTCCTCTTATCGCGTGTCGACCCTGTGATGAAGCCGTATCCGGCCAATAGACTGTCAGACCCGAAAGTTTGCGCCGGGAATGGCGGGGAGTCGGGGGCATGAGCCGGGACCCACGGATCGATTTCATCATCATCGGGGCGCAGAAGGCCGGCACGACGGCCCTGTTCGACCATCTGTCAGATGATCCGGCCCTCAGCCTGTCCAGGGTCAAGGAAGTGCATTTCTTCGACAATGACAGCCTGGACTGGAACCGGCCGGACTATGATCCCTATCACCATCAGTTCGCGGCCGCCGACCATCGCATCCGCGGCGAGGCCACGCCGATCTATGCCTACTGGCCAAAGGCCCTGGAGCGCATTGCCGTCTATCGGCCCGACATCCGGTTGGTCTTCATGCTGCGGGATCCGGTGGCGCGGGCCTGGTCCCACTGGCGGATGGAGACCTCACGTGGGGTGGAGACCCTGCCCTTCAGTCAGGCCATCCGCCGGGGACGCCAGCGGCTGTTCCGGTCAGAGCCCTGGGGGCATCACCGGGAATATTCCTATGTTGAGCGGGGCTTCTATGCTGACCAGCTGGCGCGGCTGCTCGGCCTGTTTGCCCGGGAACAGCTGCTGATCCTGCAGGCTGAGGACCTGCAGAGCGATCCGGCCACAGTCCTGACCCGCTTCAACGCTTTTGTCGGCGCGCCACCGCCCCCGGCCACCGCGCCGCGGCAGGTGCATGTGGGACAGGACATGGGCGAGATGGATCCGTCGGACAGGGCGTGGCTGGAGCAGGTGTTCGCGCCCGATCAGGCCCGGCTGGCGGGCCTGTTGGGGTCTGACGGATGACCCGCCTCGGGCTGGTCCTGATCGGGGTGGTCGGCCTGACCGGGCCTGGCCCCCTGTCCTCCCCCGCCCGGGCCGAGGCGTTCCGGCTCAGCCTGCCCCTCGCCTGTGGTCCGGAGGCGGGCTGTGTCGTCCAGAATTATGTGGACACCGATCCCGGTCCGCAGGCCCGGGACTATCGCTGCAGTGGCCAGACCTATCAGGGCCATAACGGGGTCGATATCCGCCTGCCGGACATGGCGGCCCAGCGGAAGGGCGTGGGGGTTCTGGCTGCGGCGGCGGGCACGGTTCTGCGATTACGCGATGCCGCGCCGGACATCTCGATCCGCGCCGAAGGGGCCCCGTCCGTCGCCGGTCAGGAGTGCGGCAATGGTCTGGTCATTGATCACGGTCAGGGCTGGGAGACCCAGTATTGTCACATGGCCCGGGGCAGCCTGGTGGTGAAGGCCGGCCAGAAGGTGGCGCGGGGCACGCTGCTGGGACGGGTCGGCCTGTCGGGCATGACCGAATTTCCGCACCTGCACCTGACGGTGCGCCATCAGGGCCGGATGGTCGATCCGTTCGGGCCGGACCTGGCGGCCGGGCAGTGCAACCCGATAGCCGGCGTTGGCCTGTGGGATGGGTCAGCGATGCGGACCCTGACCTATCAGGCCGGGGCGGTGCTGAATGCCGGGTTCTCCGGGTCGGTGGTAACGATGGAGGGGATTGAGGCCGGTGGCCTGCCGCCCCCCGCGCCCGACAGCGCCTTCCTGATCGCCTGGGTGCGGGCCATCCACCTGCAGGCCGGAGATGTCCAGGTGCTGACCGTGACCGGCCCGGACGGCAAGGCACTGGCGCGGG
This sequence comes from uncultured Alphaproteobacteria bacterium, assembly GCA_903928755.1. Taxonomy (GTDB): domain Bacteria; phylum Pseudomonadota; class Alphaproteobacteria; order Caulobacterales; family Caulobacteraceae; genus Phenylobacterium. Next base: position 6,262 of record CAIYSH010000358.1, read on the forward strand.
CCAGCCTGCCGCCCCTGGATCGGGACAAGGCCCAGACCCTGACCTATGCCGGCATAAGGCGGCCGGCGGCAGGGTGGATCCGGGGGGTCCATACGGCGCGTTATGAGGTGGTGCGCTCAGGCCGGGTGGTCGTGGCCAGGGACTTCCGGAGCGGGCTGTAGCGCGCGAGGCCTACGATTCTGGATTTTCGTCAAAAGATTTACGAGGTCTTACTTCACACGACTCATCGGATGGGGTATGCGTTGGATTCAGCCACTCCAGGGCTGCGTCACTTCAGGCCGGGTCGCGGGTTGCCCAACCCGCATCCCGGCCTTTGTGTTTCTGGGGCCTCCCGACATCGCAACTGCCCGCCCGCCGGTCTTCGCCGGGGTAACCGGTGGGTGGCGTATTCATCTCCGGTCATACCGGCGGAGGCCGGTATCCAGGTCTTACGGCGCGGCAGGCCCGGAAAGGTCGCGCCTCGGGTCGATGACCAAGGCACAGCCCCATGATCTGGACCCCGGCCTTCGCCGGGGTGACCGGTGGGTGGGCGTATTCA
>CAIYSH010000359.1 GCA_903928755.1 uncultured Alphaproteobacteria bacterium
CCATGGCCACCCCGGTCACGCCCTTGGTCGCCGACCAGATGTTGACCAGGGTCTCCGGCGTCCAGGCGTCGGTCCGCGCCAGGTCGCGGTATCCGCCGGCCAGGCTGACGACCAGCGCCCCGTGCCGGTAGACCGCCAGGGAAGCCCCCACCGCCGGGGGCGTCTCATGGGGCGCGAACTGCGACAGGAACAGGTCGCGGACCGGCTCGAAGCCCGGCGCAACGAAATTCGAATGATCAACCATCATAGGCGCTCCTGTGGGAAGCTGGGCGGCCCGGCCCCAAGGCCGTGCGCCAGGAATCTGCAAATTTCGTCGGCGAAACGCCGAGGAGATCTCGGGTCGTTGGGCGGAACCCACTTGGGCAGCCAGCCGAACGTCCCGGCGAACACATGGGTGGTGATCATCGGATCGCACCGGCGGCACGAGCCGTCGGCCATGCCCTCCTGCAGGAAGCGCGCGGAGAGTCGGTTCATGCCCACCGCCCGGTTGCGGAACGCCTGGCGGCGCTCCTCCGGCAGGTTGTCCAGGCCGGGCTGGGCCATCAGCGGCGACACGGGTCCAAGGATCGCCTGGGTGAAGAGGTGGGTGATCAGGAGGCCGCGCTCCAGGCCGCTGCGACCGTGCTCCCGCCCCGCGGCGCCGATCCGCTCATAGACATCAAAGGCCCGCTCGTAGCAGCGGGCGACCAGGTCCGGCTTGTCTTTCATGTAGTGATAGACGACGCCCTTTGTGGCGCCGATCGCCCGGGTGATCTCGTCGATGGAGGTGGCCTCGATGCCATCGCGGTTGAACAGGCGGGAAGCCTCCGCCAGCAATTGATCCTGCTTCAGTTCAGAGGCCTTCTTCCGGTCAAAGGCGTTGAACCGCTGCGGCAGGAACAGGTCCGCGTCGAGCGCACAGTCGAACGTGACCGCGCTGGCCGCTATGCCATGCTCGACCAGAGCGAGCACGGCGTCCCGCAGTTTGGCCCGGTAGGTCCGGCTCGCCCCGCCGCCCCAAAGCGGCGACAGGCGCGCGAAGTTGATCATGCCGATCAGGCACTGGGCGGCGACCTCGCAGTCACAGTCGCGAACCGAGCCGTCCGCCACACCCTCGCGGACAAAGCCGGTCAAGGTCGCGCTGTTGCGGTCGCTGGCGGCTCTGATCACGGAGGCCAGGGGGCCATCGAGGGCGTTGATGTCGTTCAGGACGGCGACCTGCGGGCGCTCCGGCGCGAAGGCGCGGCGGACGAAGGCGAGAATTCGCTCCAGCCCGTTCGCCTCCTGGCTGGCGTTGAAGAGGTCATCCGCCGTGAGGTCGCAGGATCGCGAATAGCACTGGAAGACCAGCTCGGCGCGGTCGCTGACATAATAGTATGCCGCGGCTCGGGTCAGGCCGACAGCTTCGGCCACATCCGCCAGCGAGGTCCCGGCGATGCCCCGGGCGTTGAACAGCATCGCGGCGCCTGACAGCAGGGCCTCACGCTTGCTCTGACGCTTGTGCGCGGCCTTGCCGGCCCGGGCGGCCTGATCCGCCGGAGTCGTCGAGGTCATCGCGCCTCTCCCTTGCGACGCGCAAGCGAACTTCTACCGTCGAATGCCATCATACCATGGTGTCAAAAAAAGCTGTTGACCGGGGCGAATTGACGTGTTGTCTTCCAACCATACGCGAGTGTCAAATTCTTTGCGCAGACCTGGAACTGAGCGGCGAGCCGCGGGGTTCTGAGGTGTCCGCAGGGGCCTCGCGAACAAGAAAAAGCGACGTTGTCGCGAAAATCGGGGAGCGAAATGATGTCCTGTGCCGGCTCGAAATCCATTTCCATGCAACGGCGCGGCCTTCGCGCCATAGCGCTGGCCACGACCTCGGCCCTGGTGCTGGCCGCGGCGCCTGCCTTCGCTCAGGCCGCCGAGGCGGCGGCTCCGGTCAGCGAAGCGGCGACCGTCACCGAGATTGTGGTCACGGCGCAGAAGCGTGAGCAGAAGCTCAACGACGTGCCCATGTCGATCACAGCGGTGACCGGCGAACAGCTGGCGCAGGCGGG
>CAIYSH010000360.1 GCA_903928755.1 uncultured Alphaproteobacteria bacterium
GAGCCGGTCTTCGTCGTCGCCGTCGAGGTGAAGGACAGACCATTTGCCGAAGGCACCGCCGGGAGCAAGCGCGCCGCCGAGATGGCAGCAGCAGAACAATTCTTGAAACGCGAAGGAATCAGGCCATGAGCGACGAACAGAAGACCCCGGAGGGCCCGACGCGCGCCGGTTTCTGCGCCATCATCGGCGCGCCCAATGCGGGCAAGTCGACCCTGACCAATCGGCTGGTTGGAGCCAAGGTCTCGATCGTCACCCAGAAGGTCCAGACAACCCGGTTTCCCGTTCGTGGCGTCGCCATGGCAGGGGAGGCTCAAATCATCCTCGTTGATACGCCCGGAATTTTCTCACCGCGGCGGCGCCTGGATCGGGCCATGGTCAGGTCGGCCTGGGGCGGGGCAGACGAGGCCGAAGTTGTGGTGCATCTGGTGGATGTCCAGGCGGAACTTTCCGTGGGTGACGGGTCTGCCAAGTCGGCAGACAAGCGCGCCGTGATCGATGTCGAGACGATCATCGAGGGCCTGAAGACCTCCGGGAAACAGGCGATTCTGGCGATCAACAAGATTGACGGGGTCAAGCGTGAACGCATGCTGGCCGTGGTCCAGCGACTGTTCGAAACGGGGGTCTATTCCGAGGTCTTCATGATTTCAGCTGCAGACGGTGCAGGTGTGGATGACCTCAAGGCGCGTCTGGCGGAGTTGATGCCAGAGGGACCCTGGCTGTACCCCGAGGAGCAGACCGCCGACCTGCCCGTGCGCCTTCTTGCCGCAGAGATCACCCGGGAAAAGATCTATCTGCGCGTCCACGAAGAGCTGCCCTATGCGGCGGCAGTGGAAACGACAGCCTTTGAGGAGCGCAAGGATGGTTCGGCCCGGATCGAACAGACCATCTATGTGGAGCGTGAAAGCCAGCGGCCGATTGTTCTGGGCAAGAACGGCCAGACCCTGAAATGGATTGGACAGAAATCCCGGGAAGAGCTGATCGAGCTGCTCGACCGGCAGGTCCACCTGTTCCTGACCGTCAAGGTCGATGAGCGGTGGGCCGACAAGCGGGAGTTTTACGGCGATGTCGGCCTGGATTTCGACGTCTAGGACGCGGGCATGGAGTTCCAGGACGAGGCCTTTGTTTTGTCCGCGCGCGCCTTTGGCGAGACGGGTGCCATTGTCGAGTTCCTGACAGCTCAACACGGTCGTTACGCAGCCCATGTGGCCGGTGGGGCCTCCCGTCGCATCAAGCCCTTTCTCCAGGCGGGTGCGCGGGCAATGATCCAGTATCGCGCCAGGATTTCCGAACAGCTTGGTGCCGCGACAATCGAGCCGGTAGGTGAGGGGCCATCAGCCCTGTTTGATGATCCTCTGGCCCTTGCCGGACTGTCGGCGGCCGCCGCAGTGGCGTCGGCTGCCCTCCCGGAACGGGAACCCCATCCGGGGGCGTTTCTGGCCTTCGAGGCCCTGTCTGACACCCTGAGCAGTCCCGACATCTGGCCGGCGATTTTCGTCAGGTTCGAAGCCGGTCTCCTGCAGGATCTGGGTTTCGGTCTGGACCTTTCCCGCTGTGCCGCGACGGGACAGGTTGACGACCTGATCTATGTTTCGCCGCGCACGGGTCGCGCAGTTTGCCGAGAGGCAGGCGAGCCCTACAAGGATCGACTACTGACCCTGCCGGCGTTCATGCTCTCATCCCAGTCGGGACTGGCACCGGGCGATGTGGGGGCCGGGCTGGCCCTGACCGCGCATTTTCTGGAAGCCTTTGTCTTCGGTCCACTGAACCGTCCCCTGCCGCCTGCCAGGTTCTGGCTGATCGAGATGCTGGCAGACGCGAAGCGCCTGTGACGGGAGGGCCCGGGGCCGCTAAGACATGTCCTGAAACCTCGGTCTGATTCGCCATGTCCAAGCCCCTGCTGCCGCCGTCTGATGGCGACGGTGATCGCATCATCGATGAGCCTCTCAGCGACGCGCTTTCCCGTCGTTATCTGGCCTATGCGCTGTCAACCATCACCGGACGGGCCCTGCCCGACGTCCGCGACGGGCTCAAGCCCTCCCAGCGCCGCATCCTGGTGGCCATGCACGACTTGAACCTCTCGCCGGGTGCCTCCCGGGTGAAGTGCGCCAAGATCTCCGGCGACACCAGCGGTAATTACCACCCCCACGGTGAGAGTGTCATCTACCCGACC
>CAIYSH010000361.1 GCA_903928755.1 uncultured Alphaproteobacteria bacterium
TGATCTGCAAGAGCCGCGCATGTTCGCCGCCCATCAGGCGCAGGCGCACGATCTCATAGCCAGCTGCCTCGACCACGGGGTCGAGCAGCTCCATGAGCTTCATGTCTTCAGCGGTCTTGCCGCGCATCAAACTCGCCGCCCTCCGGCCAACAAAAAAGCGGCTGGGCCGGAGCCCGCCGCTCGTATGCGTTATCCAACGCTACGGACGATGTTGATCGCCTTATAAACAGCCGTCTCGGGTTTGTCAGCCCCTCTCTGTGTCAAAGCGAAAGGCTGTCCTCGGCGGCGGTATTTCGGGCTGACCGGAGGGGGTGCGACTCTTCTTGACTCCATGGCAATCGGGAAAGAAGTCTCGCTATGGGAGGATTGTGCCTCTGATGGTCAATACAGAACAGGAAAACGACTATGGGACTGCTTGACGGAATTCTGGGAAGCCTCGGCGGCGGCAATGGCGGCGATGCGGTTTCGGCCATCACCAATCTGATCAATTCGCAGCCCGGAGGCCTCAGCGGTCTGGTCTCGTCCTTTGAACAGGGTGGCCTCGGCGAAATCGCCAAGTCCTGGGTCTCCACCGGTGCCAACCTGCCGATCTCCGCAGACCAGATTTCGGCCGTCATGGGTTCGGGCCCCGTCGCCGAGTTCGCCCAGAAGCTGGGCATTGATCCGCAAATGGCTACGGGTGTCCTGGCCCAGGTTCTGCCCCAGGTGGTCGACCACCTGACCCCGAACGGTCAGGTGCAGTCGGGCGGCATTGCCGATCTCATCGGCGGCCTGTCGGGCCTGCTGAAGCGCTAGATCTGAATTTCACGCAGGGGGAGACTTTCCCCTGCGTCCGGTTTGGTCCAAAAGCCGCGCGCGGACATCGACGTCCGCGCGTGGAAAGGCCATCTCCCCATGGACATCTCCAAAATTTCGGTCGGCGTGAACCCGCCCTATGACGTTAACGCCCTGATCGAAATTCCGCAGGGCGGTGAACCGGTAAAATACGAACTGGACAAGGAAAGCGGCGCGATTTTCGTCGACCGTTTTCTCCACACCGCCATGTTCTATCCGGGGAATTATGGCTTCATACCCCACACCCTGTCGGGGGACGGCGATCCCATGGACATTCTGGTGGTTGGCCCGACCCCGGTGGTTCCGGGTGCCATCATCCGCTGCCGTCCCATCGGCTGCCTGATCATGGTCGATGAGGCCGGGGATGACGAAAAAGTCCTGGCTGTGCCGGTGGACAAGCTACACCCCTTCTATGCGGGTGTGGATTCCTGGCGCGGCCTGCCCACCATACTGACCGAGCAGATCGCGCACTTTTTCCAGCACTACAAGGATCTGGAAAAGGGCAAGTCCGTTGAGATCGTCCGCTGGGCCGACCCGGAAGAAACCGGCGAGATCATCCGTCAGGCCATCGAGCGGGAGAAGGCCAAGGGCTGACCCTCTGGCCATTGTCGCGACTGCGCGACCTGAGACCGCCTAGCCGGCGACGGCAAAGTCTTTCAGGATCCCCAGGGGGACGATGGCCAGGGTTTCCTCGTGAGTGGATTCAAGGACCAGCCGGGGCGCAGCCCCGGCGTCCAGGGCTTCCTTCCAGCGAGGGGCGCACAGGCACCAGCGGTCTCCCGGTTTCAGTCCCGGAAAGCCATATTCGGGAACCGGCGTCGAGAGATCGTTGCCGACCTGCTTAGAGAAGGCCAGGAATTCAGGCGTCATCACAGCGCAGACCGTATGCATTCCCGTGTCGTGAGGTCCGGTTTCGCAGCAGCCATTGCGGAAAAACCCGGTTACCGGATCCATGGAGCAGGGCAGCAATTCCCCACCCAGAACATTGCGGGCATCGGCGTCGTATCGGATGGTCATGTTCCAACTCTAGTCTAAAAGCGGGCCTTGCCCAAATCGAAGGGAGATTCGCGTGAGTCCTGCACGCCCCCGCCGCAGCCTTCTCTACATGCCAGCATCGAATTCAAGGGCCATAGACAAGGCCCGGACGCTTGCCTGCGATGTTGTGATCCTCGATCTCGAGGATGCCGTTGCACCTGACGCGAAGTCTGAAGCGCGCGAGACGGCACTGGCGGCGCTGGTTCAAGGTGGCTTTGGGTCCCGGGAGGTCGTCGTGCGGATCAACGGGCTGGACACCCCGTGGGGCCGCGATGACCTGACCGCGGTTGCCCAGGCGTGCCCCGAGGCCGTGCTGGTGCCGAAGATTTCCAGCCCCGCAGACCTGAAGGCTTATGCGACGGCACTTGCCCCCGCGACCAAGCTCTGGGCCATGGTCGAGACCTGTCAGGGGGTGATGACCCTGGACGCGATCGCCGGGTCAGCCGCTCCCCTTGAGGTTCTTGTGGTCGGCTCCAATGACCTGGCGAAGGAAATGCGGTGCCGCCCCGGGATTGAAAGAACGCCGCTCCTGGCAGCCCTGAGCCACACCGTCATGGCGGCCAGGGCCCATGGCCTGGGTGTCGTGGACGGTGTTTTCAATGATATTTCCGACCTTGAGGGGCTGGAACGGCAATGCCTTCAGGGTCTGGACTTCGGATTTGACGGCAAGACCCTGATCCATCCCGGCCAGATTGAGGCCGCCAACCGCATTTTCGCCCCGGAACCGACAGAGGTTGACTGGGCTCACAGGATTGTGGCCGCCTTCGAATTGCCCGAAAATGCCGCAAGAGGTGTTCTGAAACTCGAGGGACGCATGGTCGAGCGCCTGCATCTGGAAGAAGCCCTTCGCCTAATTGCCGTTTCGGCGGCGATCGGCCGGCAATGAAATCTGCCGGCATTGTCCTTTTTGCCCTGTCCCTGGCGGGTGGGCCGGGCATGGCCCAGGAAATCGATCCGATCGGTGATCTCCTGAGCGGGGCTGCCCCACCGCCGCCCGCAGGGCCGACTCTGACCCCCGGCTTGCCTGACGGGTCGGCGCAGGTTCCTGTGCCGGTGGCCAACCCGGTGCCGGCTGTCGATCCCCCGCCGCCTGTGCTCACGGAGAAACCGGCTGATGTCGTCATCAGTCCTGTGGATGAGGCCCCGAAACAGCCTCGGCTCGACAGCAGACCAGCGGCTTCTGCCCCGGTTCACATTGATGAAACCGGTCGGACCCCTGACGCGCCGCCGACGCCGTCGGACCTGAATTATGAGAGCCGACTGAGGGCCACCTATAATGCAGCCCAGATGATGCAGGGGCCTCTGGATGGCGGCTGGATCCTGAGAGCTGGTGGCGATGTGGCCTATGACCTGCAGCTGGTGGACAAGGGGCGGGGATCCCTCGAGGGGGCCTGGCGCGATCCCCGTCGGCGTGGTGGGCTGGACTCCAGCGGGTTCATCGATGAAATCCGCAATGACGCGGGTCGGTTGATCCTCAGGTTCAGACCGAAACGGAACAGCCCTGAAACCGTCGAGGGGACCTTCGAAGTCGGGGAACAGGGGCAATGGAGTGGCGAGGTGGTGGATCGCGGCAGCCGGTATCCGGCGACCCTCTCCCGTTTCTAGAGGCCCAGAGCTGTCCTTGCGGTCATGATCGCCAGTCCGATCTGGCTGCTGGTCATGGGCTCGGCAATACCCACGCCCCAGACCGGTCCTGGCCAGGCCGCATCTCCGGCCTGCCGCCCGACAAGATGGACATGGAGTTGGGGGGTCACATTGCCCAGGGCACCCACATTCAGTTTCCCGACCATGAACCCTCGGCACTGGCCCAGGGCCCGGACAGCCGCGCCGCAGGCGACGATCTCGGTCATGAGCTGGCTCTGGTCTTCCGGCAGCAGGTCCTCGATTTCCCGACGGCCGGGCTGGCGGGGGATCAGGATGAGCCATGGCCAGCGCAGGTCTAGCTGCAGGCGGACATGGCAGAGGGGCAATTCGCCCAGGGGGATGGAACCGGGCTCGAAGGCAGGGTCGACGGAGAACATTCGCTGTTTGACCACAAGTCCGCCCTGCAAACAAAGCGTCCGCAGCATTGCGGCCCGCTACTATTTTGGGTTAGGGACGCCGCACACTCTTTCCATGTTGCAAAAAGACGGGAGCTTCGACCATGGCCACCAAGACACCCATCCGCGTGGCGGTCACCGGCGCGGCGGGAAACATCGGCTACGCCCTGCTGTTCCGCATCGCCTCAGGTGCCATGTTCGGTCAGGATCAGCCGGTCATCCTCCAGCTCCTCGAAATCCCGGTTGAAGGCCCGCAGAAGGCGCTGAAGGGCGTGGCCATGGAACTGGAAGACTGCGCCTTTCCCCTGTTGCAGGACATGGTCCTGACCGGCGAGGCCGACGTGGCTTTCAAGGATGCCAACTGGTGCCTGCTGGTGGGCTCAAAGCCCCGTGGCCCGGGTATGGAACGTGCCGACCTTCTGAAGGACAATGGCAAGATTTTCATCGCCCAGGGCAAGTCGATCGATGCCGTGGCGGCCGATGACGCCCGGGTCGCCGTGGTCGGCAATCCCTGCAACACCAACGTCATGATCGCTGCCGCCCAGGCCAAGCGTCTGACCGCCGACCGCTTCACCGCCATGGTGCGTCTGGACGAAAACCGCGGCCGGGCCCAGTTGGCCAGGAAGGCTGGCGTCTCGATCAATGAGGTCAGCGACCTCTTCATCTATGGCAACCACTCGCCGACCATGTTCGCCGACTTCACCCATGCCAAGATCGGCGGCAAGGCTGCCGCAGAGGTCATCGGCGATGAAGCCTGGCTGAAGAACGACTTCCTGCCCACGGTCGGCAAGCGCGGCGCGGCCATCATCGAAGCCCGGGGCCTCAGCTCGGCCGCCTCGGCCGCCAACGCCCTTGTGGACCATGTCCGCGACCTGACCACGGTCGGCGCCGTCCATTCCGTGGCGGTGGAAAGCCAGGGTCGCTATGGCTTTGCGCCGGGCGTCTGGGCCGGCATGCCCGTCAAGACCACGGCCACGGGCTATGACGTTCTGACCAGTTACGAGATGGACGATTTCGCCAAGAGCAAGATCGCCCTGACCAATGACGAACTGGTCGGCGAACGCGAGACCATCAAGGACATGCTCTAAGCCCTCATGGGCACCGGGTTTTAGAACCAGCTTTTTTCGCGAAGGATTTTGGCATAGGTTCGACTGACCGGTGCCTTTTGGCCGTTCTTCAAGGTGAGGACAGCGCGGCCGTCGCCACGCTCGACGTCGGCGACGCCATCCCGGGCGACCCACCAGGACCGGTGACTCTGCTCGCCCTCGAGCCCTGCCAACTCTTCAATGGCATCGCTTAGACGCAGCAGGATCAGCTCCTGTCCCTTCGACGTATGCAGGCGTAGGTAATGGTCTTCAGCCTCGACGGCCCAGATCTCCGCGCCCCTCAGTTTGAGCGGCAGGCGTTCTAGAA
>CAIYSH010000362.1 GCA_903928755.1 uncultured Alphaproteobacteria bacterium
CATTTATGCAGTCAGTCAGGTTGGGGCTGACACGGTAATCAATATGACCGGAGGCGGTCAGATGATTTTGGTTGGCGTACAGATGTTAACGCTACCTAATGGATGGATTTTTGGGGCTTAGGAGATCCCGGCCACAGACCTATCAAAGCCTGACGGCAGATCATCACAGCTCCGGGAATTACGGTGGAATTACGGTGACACTGCACGAAATTCTGTCTTTCCAATGTCAACTGGCTCACGTCGACTGTGGAACACTTCATACCCTGTCCCCGCGCATTGTTTCGGTTCGAATTTCATAAATAAAACGGTAACTTCCCGTTTCAGGCCGCCGCGAGGGGCTTGATGGCAGCCAGTTCGTCCCGCGCGGCGATCGCGGCCTTGGAGAGGTCGTGGGCGACCTGTAGGTTGATCCAGAACTCCGGCGTTGTTTTGAAGACCCGCGCCAGACGCAGCGCCGTGTCGGCCGTGATCGCCTGCTTCTCCCGCACAAGCCGTTCGATCCGGGCGCGGTCGCGCAGCCCCATGGCCCGCGCCAAGCCGCCTGCCGTCAGCTTGTAGCCCGGCAAATAGTCCTCCCGCAGATATTCTCCCGGGTGAGGAGCCGGACTGGCAAAGTCGGCGTAATCATATGCTTTGGTCATCAGTCTTACGTCTTCCGTAAAAAGGATTGATCCCATCAGTGATAGTCGACGAATTCCACGTCCGCCGGTCCCTCATCTGTCCAGACAAAGCAGATGCGGAACTGGTCGTTTACGCTAATCGAATGCTGACCTGCGCGGTCGCCGGTCAGGGCGTGCAGCCGATTGCCCGGCGGCGAGCGCAGATCCTCAAGCCGGGCGGCCGCATGGAGGTAGCCCAACCTGCGCCGCATGGCCTTCGCCAGATCGGCCGGAAACCCTTTTGGCAGGCGGCCCTCAAAGACCTCTCGGGCGGCTGGCGATTTCCAGCTCGTGATCATGGGCTTTTGTAGCGCATAACGCTACACTTCGCAAGAGGTGCGTCGCGCCCTACCCTAGTCGCTGAGCGAAAAAGCCACCCCCGCCTCAGCATGCACAATCGCCGTGTCGACCACCGGCAACTCCAGATCCGAAGCTGAGATCAACAGGCCGATCTCCGTACAGCCAAAGATCACGCTGTCAGCCCCAGCCGTGCGCGCAATCATGGCCAGCACCTCAGCCTTTGACGACGCCGTCACCACGCCCTGGACCAGCTCGTCATAGATGATGGCGTGCAGCCTCGCCCGATCCCCCTCATCAGGGACCGACGCCGTAATGCCCATGGTCGCCAGCCGCTCGGTATAGAACCCCATCTCCATGGTGTAGCGGGTGCCCAGCAGCAGGGGTTTGCTGCAGCCAAGGGCCTTGATCGCCTCGCCGGTGGCATCAGCGATATGAATCAGGGGAATGCCCACCGCGGCCTCAACCTGCGACGCGCAGACATGCATGGTGTTGGCGCCGATCATCAGGGCCTCGGCACCGGCGCGCTCCAGGGCCTGGGCGGCCTTGACCAGCACAGCACCGGCCGCCGCCCAGTCGCCCTTGGCCTGCAGCTGCGCCATGGGCGCAAAGTCGATGGACCAGATCACCACCTGGGCCGAATGCATCGGCCCCAGTCGCTCCCGCACCAGGCGGTTGAGCGTCTGGTAGTAGTAGGTCGTACTCTCCGCGCTCATCCCGCCCAGCAGGCCCAGGGTCTTCATCGGTTAGAGGTCCGCGTAGACGTGGCTCTCGCCCGCCATGCCCGGATGGGTCACGGCGCCTTCATGGGGCGGGCCGACCAGCTGGGCATACTTCCACAGGGCACCTGAGCCGTAATTGGTCACCTTGGGCGACCATTGGCGCCTGCGGTTTTCCAGCTCGATGGGATCGACTTCCAGATCGATGGTTCCGGCATCGGAATCAATGCTGATGATGTCACCATCCTGGATCAGGGCGATGGGGCCGCCGAGCTGGGCCTCCGGGCCGATATGGCCGACGCAGAGGCCGCGGGTCCCGCCGGAGAACCGGCCATCGGTGATCAGGGCCACCTTGTCGCCGCGCCCCTGGCCAGAGATCGCCGCCGTGGTCGACAGCATTTCGCGCATGCCCGGACCGCCACGGGCACCTTCATAGCGGATGACCAGGACGTCGCCGTCCTGGTAATCGCCAGCTTCAACCGCATCGAAACAGGCCTGCTCCCCGTCAAAGCAGCGGGCCGGGCCGCGATGGCTGCGGTGGCTGGTCATGCCGGCCACCTTGACGATGGCGCCGTCAGGCGCGAGCGAGCCCCAGAGGCCAACCACGCCGCCCGTGGGCGAGAGCGGATTGGAGACCGGGCGGATCACCTCCTGGTCATCGCGCCAGACCACGTCCTTCAGGTTCTCAGCAATGGTCTTGCCGGTCACGGTCATGCAGTCGCCGTGGATATAGCCGCCCTCCAGCAGGGTCTTGAGCAGCATGGGCATGCCGCCCGCCTCGCCCATGTCCTTGGCCACGAAACGGCCGCCGGGCTTGAGGTCGGCAATGTGCGGGGTCCGCGCGGCGATCTCGGCGAAGTCGCGCAGGGTGAACTCAATGCCGCATTCATGGGCCATGGCCGGCAGGTGCAGGCCGCCATTGGTCGAGCCGCCGGTGGCCGCAACGACGGCAGCGGCATTCTCGAAGGACTTGCGGGTGACGATGTCCCGGGGACGGAGGTTCTCGGCGATCAGCCGCACAACGCACTCGCCAGAGGCCACGGCATAGGAGTCCCGTGCGAGGTTCGGCGCTGGCAGGGAGGCCGAGAGTGGCAGGGCCAGGCCCATGGCTTCCGACACGCAGGCCATGGTGTTGGCGGTGAACTGGCCACCGCAGGCACCGTCCGACGGACAGGCATGCTCTTCAAGACTGCACAGATCTTCCAGGCTCATCTTGCCCGCTGAGTGCATGCCAACGCCTTCGAAGACGTCGACCACGGTTACGTCCTTGCCCCGCCAATGGCCCGGCAGGATGGAGCCGCCATAGAGGAAGACGCTGGGGACATTGAGGCGCAGCATGGCCATCATCATGCCCGGCAGGGACTTGTCGCACCCGGCAATGCCCACCAGGGCATCATAGCCGTGGCCGCGCATGGTCAGTTCCACGGAGTCGGCAATCAGGTCCCGGCTCACCAGGGACGAACGCATGCCCTCATGACCCATGGCGATACCGTCGGTGACGGTGATGGTGCAGAACTCGCGTGGCGTGGCGCCGGCCGCCTTGACGCCTTGCGACACGGCGTGCGCCTGGCGCATCAGGGCCGTATTGCAGGGGGCCGCTTCATTCCAGCAGGAGGCGACCCCGACAAAGGGCTGGGCGATCTCGCGGCTGCCCAGGCCCATGGCGTAATAATAGGACCGGTGCGGCGCGCGGGCCGGGCCTTCGGTCACATGCCGGCTGGGCAGACGTGATTTGTCCCAGCTACCATCGGGATTACGGGTCATGAGGGCCTCCGAACTTTCAGAGCCGCATCCCTAAACGCCCGGGCCCGAGCATGGAAGCCTCAGTTGGCGGGATTTAGGCTTTTGGCCAGTCCGGCAGCGGACGTTTCACCGACTTGCCCTCCTGGCTGGCCCCCAGGTTGAGCAGGAAACTGGCCATGCCTGCCGCGCCTTGCATGTAGCCGGTCTGGGCCTGCAGGAAGTCGGGGCGGTCGCGGTGCTCGGCGTGGAGCCAGCGGCGGCGTCCATCGGTCACCTCGGATTGGGCGACCAGAACCTCCGCGCATCGCAGGGCGATCTCACGATAGGCGCCCTCCCCGGTCCGCTTTTCCATCAGCAGGGCAAACTCGCCGACCCCGGCGTCACCGCAGCACTGGCCGTAATTGTTCCAGAAGCCCTTGGAGCGGGTTTCAGGGGCGCCGGTGGCCAACAGGCCGTCCATCAGGGTCCTGGCGTCATCCAGCCAGTTGGGATCGCCAGTGATGTCATATAATTCCAGGAGCAGGCGGCCAGTTCCCGCGGGGCCATGACAGGCTCCGAGATAGAAAATCGGGTTCCGGGCCTCTTCCGTGTGACAGAC
>CAIYSH010000363.1 GCA_903928755.1 uncultured Alphaproteobacteria bacterium
CGCAGGCGCTGGCTGGATCCATTCAGACAACGGCAGCCGATCGGCCAGTGTATTCAACTGACGGTGCAGGACCACCAGCGCATTGGCCCGAAGGCGTTCCAAGGTCTCGGCCGTCACCTCCGCCGTCACCCCGGGATGGCCATCGCGGTCACCGCCTACCCAAGTCCCGAACCGCAAGGCGGGCACGCCGGGACCGGTTTCGAGTGCGGCAATCGGAAGACCCGCACATACCCAAGCGTTGCGAAGTCGACGGTCTAACTCAGGCACCACTCCCGGCAATACATCGCGCAAGTAGTTGAGCATATTGCGGCGCTCATCGGCCACGGTGGGCTTTTCGATGAGGATCTCGCCCGTGCGCCACAATCGCTCGAGGAGCGCGGTCAATTCGACCCGCTGGGCTCTGCGGTTGCCAGATCGACCAGCACTCTGAAGCAACTGCATGAGCATGCGGTGCTGCTCAAGCACGGAGGCGCGCTTGGCCTCGGTCGGGTGGGCTGTGAAGACTGGCTCCACCTCGACGCGTTGCAGGGTCTCCAGGATGGTTTCGGCCGTGCCCCCGGCCCGGACCAGCTCCACCAACTGGTCGGCCCAAAGCCCTCGTTCGGCCTCTGGTGATCCCGACTCCTCACGCCGCTCGCGCAAGGTCTCGGAGACCCGCTCTTCGACGGTGTTGAGGAGTTGGAAGGCCATGGCCAGTGCCAGACCCAATCGGGCCGGCGGTTCACCCACCGCCGCGAGGACCGGGTCGGCCTGGGACGCCCACGGAATCCAGCGCGCCAGTTCGTCTTCTCCTAAGCCGGAAAGCACCTCCGCCAGTGAATCGGCCAACCATCGGATGTCCTGATCGATTTGTCGGAATCCCCACTCGATGGAATCGAGGGGCACCTGGGTCTCTGGCGGATTTATGGTCATGGGAGATCAGTGGAGGTCCGGGTGTTTGGGTGACCGAACTGCCCTGCCTTCTGCCACCAGTTGTGCCATCCGTCAAACGCGAGGCTCAAGAACACCAAATCGAACCAAAGTCAGACCCTGAAGAAAATCCCGGTTGCCGAATTCGGCCTCCAAGGGGTATCGCCAACGCATCGACCCCATTGGTTTTCTCGATGCCCGAATCCAGTTTATCAATTGGCTCTGCAAATCGCAGACCTTCAAAGTCCAACACCATGAACTCCGTGACAGGCTTCCTGCTATTCCTCTTGGCTTTTCTGTCGCTCGAGCTCTCCGGGACCGCTCAGGAACCCCGCTCCATCCCTCCGGCCTTGCGCGAGTGGGAATCCTGGGCCACCTGGAACGACCCACACCGCTTCTGCCCGACACCCTATTCGGATACGGAAAACCACCGGTGCTTCTGGCCCTCCCGACTGGACCTTCAGGTGACCAACTCGGGCGGGAGTTTTTCCCTGTCGGTGATGGCCTTCCATGAAACGTGGATCCCCCTGCCCGGAAGTTCCGAGGTCTGGCCGCAAGACGTTCAGGCCGGCGGCAGACCGATCGTCGTGGTCGAACGGGACGGAGTTCCTTCGGTGCGAGTTGTCGCCGGTGACACCCGACTCGAGGGGCGCTACCGGTGGAGCGAGCTGCCCCAAAATCTTCGCATCCCTACCTCTCTGGGAATTCTGTCTCTCAGCCGGGATGGCAAGGTAGTGGAGAACCCTGCCTGGGATGCCCAAGGACTGCTCTGGCTCCGGCGTGATGGCACGACCGAAACCACCGAGCGCAATTTCCTGAGTGTGAAACTCTTCTCGGTCCTCGAGGACGGAATTCCCCTGTGGTGGCGCCAGGAAGTGGAATTGACCGTCGCGGGCAAGAGCCGTGAGGAAGACCTGGGGACCCTATTGCCCGAAGGATGGAAACTGGCGGCGATCCAGTCGCCCATTCCCGTGAGCGTCGACGAATTGGGGCACGCCAAAGTCCAGGTGCGGGCCGGCACGTGGACCTTCCGCCTCGACGCCTTCCGTTTGGACAATCCCCGGGAGATCCAGTTCGCCCGCGGGACCCGCAAGCC
>CAIYSH010000364.1 GCA_903928755.1 uncultured Alphaproteobacteria bacterium
CCAAGGCCAGCCGGGCGGACAGCTCCGAGGTCTTTCTCGTGGCGACAGGGTTCAAGGGGCGATAGGGGCGGGGCGGCTTTCAGTCCGGTGCGGGCATGTCTTCCCCCGACGGATTGTGGCCGACCGCCATCCGGCCATCGGGACAGGCAGGTGCGTGCTGGTGTTGACGCCCTGTCTGCCGCATGACTAGGCTCGATGAGGTCCATCGGGGAGACCGTCCATGAACAGGCTCTGTAGGGCGGCGCTGGCCCTCGCACTGGCCCTCGGCGGAAGCAACCTCGCCCTGGCGCAGGTTCCGGCCCTGTTGCCTGCAGACCCCGGCCCGCCGCTCAGCGGTTATCCCCGCAAGGCCCTGCGCGCGCCGACGCCTGCGGAACTGAAGACCGCCACCTATGTCCGCGACATCATCTACGGTCACCGCGACGGCATGGCGCTGACCTATGATGTCTTCAAGCCTGCGAAACACGCCAATGGTGCGCTTGTGGTGAACATGGTGTCCGCCGGCTGGAGATCGTCATGGGCCCCGCCGGAGGAACGCCAGGCCCGTTACCAGGCGCTGATCGACCGGGGCTTTACCGTCGTGGCGCTCTACCACGCCTCAGCCCCGCGCTTCCAGGTTCCGGACGCGGTCGCCGACGTCCGGCTCGGCATGCGCCATATCAAGCTGCACGCCGCCGACTATGGCGCAGATCCCGCGCGGATCGGTGTCTGGGGTGCCAGCGCCGGCGGTCACCTGGCCCTTGTCGCCGGAATGATGGCCGATGACGGAAAGGCTTCAGCCGCAAACCCCCTGGAGCGTTCAGGCAATCGCCCTGCGGCCGTCGTCGCCTATTTCCCGCCCACCGACCTTGCGGCCCTCCTGCAAGGCCGTCCCAAGGTCGACGCCATAGCTTTCGATGACAAGCTCTTTGCTTCGGTTTCGCCCATACTCGGCGTCGACGCCCGTGATCCGCCGACCCTGATCCTGCAGGGCGACGCCGACAGGGGTGTGCCGCCAGCCCAGGCCCAGGCCATGCACGCGGCCCTCGACAAGGCCGGGGTGGAAAACGAGTTGAAGATGTATGCGGGGGCAGACCACGACTTCTACGTCAGGGGCGATCCCGTCAGGACCGACGCCTACGCCACCGACGCCATGACCGCCATGGTTGGCTGGTTCGAAAGCCACCTGAAATAGGCATCCTGCAGCAGCCTGCGCTCTTGGTCCACGCATCGGGCTTCGCGGTGGCTCAGCAGGAGGATTGGTGGTCGGGGTCCCGCTTGCCCTGAAGGGCTTATCTGGGGCGTTCGGGAGATGACGTGGCCATGGCATTGCCCGTCGGGCCAGGCGCGCCCTCCGCCGGGGGCTCAAGCCGTAACAGCATGCCGTCGGTGTCATTCGGCCCCCGCAGCCGCCCCTCTGTCAGCACATAGATGTTGCCGTCCGGGCCCTGCCGGATATCGCGGAACCTGACGTCGAGTTCGTGCAGCATGGTGTCGCCCTGGGCTATGAAGTCACCCTTGATCCCCAACCGGGCGATCTTCTTTGAGCCGGCTCCGGCCACAAGCAGGCCCCCTTTCAGGCGTGGAAACCTGTCGCCGGTGTAGAAGATCATGTTCTCGGGGTTGAAGGTCGGGTTCCAGAAAAAGATCGGATTGTCCATGCCCTCGCGATGCCAGGGTTGGTCTGAGACGAGGCTCCCGGAATAATGCCTTCCCATGGAGACCAGAGGCCAGCCATAGTTGTGTCCCGCGATCTCCTTGTTGATCTCATCTCCCCCGAACGGTCCGAATTCAGAGGTCCACATCTGTCCCGTCCTGGGGTCCCAGGCCATGCCATAGACATTGCGGTGGCCGTAGCTGAAGATCTCGCCCCTGGCCTTGGGGTCCTTCACGAAGGGGTTGTCCGCAGGAATTGATCCGTCGTCCCTGATACGGAGGATCTTGCCGATGTGGCTGGACAGGCTCTGTGCCAGGGGCCGGGCGCTCGACACGTCCTTGCGGGTCGTGCCGTCCCGGTCGCCAACGCTGACATACAGCAGGCCATCGGGCCCGAAGATCATCCTCCCGCCATAGGTGCCCAGCGGGCTTTCCCAGGCCTCGGCGACCAGTATGTCCTTCACTTCGGTCAGGCGGCCCTGCTCAAAGCGGCCGCGGGCCACGGCCAGGGTGGTTCCGGTCTGTGGCGCGCGGTCCTTGCTGTAAGACAGGTAGAGCAGATGATTTCTGGCGAAGTCAGGATGCAGGGCAATGTCCTGAAGCCCACCAAGGGCAATGTGGCTCATGGCTGGCAGGCCGGTGACCGGGGTCGGGTCAAGCACGCCGTCCCGGACCACACGCAGACGGCCAGCCCGCTCGGTGATCAGGAGGGTATGGCCGTCTGGCAGGAAAACCAGGCCATCGGGGTGCGACAGGCCTTCCGCCAGCTTGACGACCCGGATGCCCATACCGCCTTCGCTCGTCATGACAACCGGCTGGCCAACTGCAGCGCCTGTCAGGGTGTTTGGCGGGTTCTCGCGGGCAATCTGCTCAGGTGTAAGCGGGGCCGTCACACCTGGCGTTTCGGGGACCTGGGCCCGGACGGCGAGCGGCGATGACGCCATGATCACCAACGCCAGGGTCGCCGGGAATGTGCGAGACATGTTTCGACCTTTGTTGAGGGGACCATTGCGGCGCTTGCCGCCCCTGGGCGCATCGGGCGTCCGGTTCATTTCCCGAGGCTCATGGCCACGAGTTCGGCCGGGTGGTTCACGCCACCAACCCCGACCACGATGTATTGCCTGCCCTTGAACAGATAGGTGACCGGCGGAGAGGTCGTCCCGGCACCCAGGTCGGTCTCCCAGACCACCTGGCCGGTCTTTTTGTCATAGGCGCGGAACCTGTTGCCACCGCTGAACTTCGGCATGCTCTGGCCGACCTCGCTGCCTTCGCCCATGAACAGGAAGGACCTGGTCAGCAGGGGCGCGGCGCGTCCGGGCTGACCGAGAGGGGGTAGATTGAGGTCCTTCAGCAGGGGATGGTTACGCGGGCCTTCGCCATTGGGGACCGTCCAGAGCCGGTCGCCGCTGTTCAGGTCGATGGCCGTGATGCGGCCATAGGGGGGTTTGACCAGTGGCAGTCCCTGCGGCCCGTCCAGATAGAGGCCACCCTCCCTGCGGGCACGGCGGTATCCGCCCTTGCCGTCAGGCTCGAGGCCGGCGACCCAAGGAACGCTGACCGATGGGACGTAGATCACGCCGGTTTGCGGATCGAGGGCAGCTCCGGTCCAGTTCGCCCCGCCGACCCAACCGGGCATGTACAGGGTGCCGAGTTTGCCGTCGGGGCCGCCTGCCACGGATGGCGGTGTGAAAATGTCGCCAACAACATAGCGCCCCATGATCTTCACAGCCTCGGCATGAAGCTCCGGCGTGAAATCGATCAGCTGACCCTCATTCATGCCCTGGCGGTCGAAGGGCGCGGGTTTGACCGGGATGGGTTGGGTTGCTGCAGCCCTTTCACCGGGAATGGACGACCCCGGAACAGGCGTTTCCACAATGGGGAACAGCGGCTCGCCGGTGACCCGGTCGAAGGCGAAGACATACGAGGTCTTGGTGACCTGGATGGCCGCTTTGCGCATGCGGCCATTGACCTTGATGTCGGCCAGCATGGGCGGCGTTGGAATGTCGTAGTCCCATAGGTCGTGATGCACGGTCTGGAAATGCCAGACCCTCTTGCCGGTTCTGACATCCAGGGCGACCAGGGAGTCCGAGTAGAGATTGTCGCCGGGCCGGGCCACGCCGTAATAGTCGTTGGCGGCCGCGCTCAGGGGCACATAGACATAGCCGAGTTGATCGTCGGCGCTGAAGCCGTTCCAGGTGTAGGTCTTTCCACCCTGGCGCCAGGACTCATTGTCCCAGGTCTCGGTTCCGGCTTCCCCCTCACGGGGGACGGTGTGGAAGGTCCAGAGCAGCTTGCCGGTGCGGACGTCATAGCCGCGGATATCCCCTGTCAGGGAGGCCTTGTTGACATCGGCGACGCCCACAGCGAGCGGCTGGCCTCCGATCACAATGACGTCCTTGACGACGATCGGATCGGGTGTGCGCCAGTAATAGAGCCCCCTGGGATCTGCACGAAGGTCGACCCGGCCCTTTTCGCCGAAGCCCGGAACCACCGCACCGGTCTTCGCGTCGAGCAGATAGAGATAGGGCCCCCGGACAGTGACAATCCGGGTCCTGGTGCCCTGGCTCCATTTGGCGAGGCCGCGGCTCGAGCGAAGCGCGGCCAGGGGGCCATCTCCCTCGAAGTTCGCCTGACGCCACAGGACCTTGCCGGTTCCAGGATCGCGGGCCTCGACCTGCCCGGCCTGATTGCTGATATACATGACGCCGCCAATCACCAGCGGCGCGCCCAGATAGTTGTTCGACAGCACCAACTGGGGATTTTCTGCCTTTACCACCGGATCGATGGCGGGCGATCGCCAGACCACCTTGAGGCGCTTGATGGTCCCGGCATTGATCTGGTTCAGCGAGGAATATTTCGTGTCGCCGAGATCGCCGCCAGAGTGGGCCCAGTCCGCTTCAGCCTGTGCATGCGCCGAGGCCGCCAGGAGGACGATGGAAACGGCGATGCTGATCATTTTTGAAATCGTCATGGGGGTTTTCCGGCATCGTCCGTCTGGTTGGCCTAGTAGCTGACCGCGTAGCCCATCCGGCGCGGGTCTGAACCCGCCATTCGCGTATTGTAGCCGGACTCCAGGATCGCCTGGATACTACCGATCGCGTAGGGGCCGACGGACTCGACCTTGTGACCCAGGGCCCGAAGACCGGCAACTGTCTGGGGCGAGAACCGGGATTCTGCCTGCACGGTGATCGCTGCCCCTGGCGTGTAGAAGCCGGGGTCAGGGTCGAGGGCGATCCGGGGGGCTTCAATCGCGGCCTGCACGGGCATGCCGCGGTCGATGATGTTGATCAGGTGCTGGAACTGGGTCTGGCCGATGGTTTCGCCACCCGGCGTGCCGAAGATCATCTTGAACCGCCCCTGGTCAAGGACAATCGAGGGGCAGTTGCCGAGCAGCGGAATCCGTCCGCCCCTGACAAAGTTCGGATGATTGCGATAGGGCGCGGTCGAACCGCTGCGCAGGCCGTTATTGCAGATCAGACCGGTGGTCCCCATCACCTCCAGGCATCCGAACCCTCCACCGAGTGTGGTGGTAACCCCCACTGCATTGCCTTCACTGTCCATGATCGAGATGTTGGTCGTGTCGCCCTGGACTTTCGGCGTTGCCTTCATGCCGACCACCTGCGGCGACGCCCCGGCAATATCGCCCCCCGCCGGAAAGGCCATGGCGCGATTGGGCTCGATGAGCCGCCGCCGTTCGTCCGCAAATGCCTTGGAGATCAGTGTTGAGACCGGCGTCGGGCTCGAGGCCGGATCGCAGGCATAACGATAGACGTCCGCCTTGGTGACCTTGATACATTCAGCGATCAGGTGGAGTGCCTGTGGGCTGTCGGCCGGCATGGAGGCGATGTCAAAGCCCTCCAGCAGGTTGAGCTGTTCGCAGGTCTCAAGCCCCGTACGCGAAGTCAGGGGTGGGCTGATGACCTGAAAGCCGCGATAGGTGGTGGAGATCGGCTCTACCCATTTGGGCTTGTAGGCGCGCATGTCATCCATGCGCAGCCATCCGCCGGTCGCCTCGGAATAACGGGTCATCTCCTGGGCGATCGGGCCGCTGTAGAAGTAGTCGTAGGCAGCCTGCAGGGCCATGTCGCGGCTGGCACCGCCCTTCAGGGCACGGGTCTCGGCATCGGCCAGGGACTGCAGGGTCTGTGAAAGCGGCACATTCCTGAAAAGGGCGCGCGGTGGCGGTGGTTTGCCGCCTGGGAGATAGATCGCCGCGGTCGTCGGATACCTGCCCAATTGGGCAGCCTGACGGGTAATGGTCTGCGAGATGGACGGATCGAGGGGGTGCCCATCACGGGCATAGCTGATGGCCGGTGCCAGCAATTTCGACAGGGGCAGCCGCCCGAAGCGTCGTGTCAGTTCAATCCAGCCGCCGAAAGAGCCTGGGGTCACCACGGCCTTTGGACCTGCCGTAAGATCTTCCCCACTGGCGGTATCGTCCAGCCGTTTCGGCGCAGCCCCGGTGAAAGCCAGGGAGATGATTTTGCCGGTCTTCTTGTCCAGGACAGTGGCCAGGCCGTTGCCAGCCGCGCCTGAGGCCCAGGGCTCGCAGACATTCAGCACGGCCATGACAGCCACGGCCGCGTCGGCCGCAGTTCCGCCCTCCATCAGTATGCGCAGTCCGGCCATTGAGGCCAGTGGATGCCCGGCGGCCACGGCACCGTTGACCACCGGAACCTCAATGCGATGCTGGGCGACGGCGGCGGCACCGGTCCGTGGTGCGTCAGGGGCCTGGCGGCCGACACCGGGCTGACCCTGTGGGGCCGTGCTCACCTGGGCGAGGGCCTCTGCGCCGACGGTCGATACGGCGGCGCCAGTAAGCCCACCAACCAGTAGTCGGCGGCGATTGAGCTTGGTGGGCCCGGGTGCCGAGGTCATTTCGGAATCGGTTTTCATATTCGCGCTCCCAAGGGAAATCGACTTGCTGAATTCGGGCTTCAACGCGCTCTGAGCGCCGCAGCCCGGGCACCTGGAGTCGTGAAAGAAACTGCGACGCCAGGGGTCACTGCGGCATCGGAATCGTCGGCTTGCCGTTTTCCTTGTAGAGGACGCCCCCCTTGATCACGACATTCACGGCCGCAAGATTGGTCAGGTTGGCATAGACGGGGTCTCCGGTCACAACGATGATGTCCGCGAATTTTCCGGGCTCAATCGTGCCCAGATTTGGCTTGCTCATCAGTCGCGCGTTGACGCGTGTCGTATCGGCAATCACCTCAAGGGGAGGGACGCCTTCGTCCGCAAGGACCTTCATTTCCCGGATCAGGCCATCGGTGTTGAAGTTCATCGGCGTCCCGCTGTCTGTCCCCACGCCCATGACGGCACCAGATGCAATCCATTGCTTCACCTGAGGGCTGCGATAACCCATCTGGCGGGTAATGGCGGTGAAATAGCCTTCGGCAGGCCATGCCTTGAATGACGCCTGGACAGCATCCCAGATGTCCTTCGGGAAGAGCGCCCTGGTCGCCGGGTCCTGGAGCCGCTCCGGAAAAGCGACGGTGTCAGGATAGATCCAGCTTCGGTGAGCCGCAGTGAGGACGATGGGACGGCCAGCCTCTGCGATACGTCTTACAAGGTCCGGGGAATAGGTGGGGAAGCCGGCAGAACCCACATGCTGGAGCACATCGACTCCAGACTCAAAGGCGTTGCGGATCGCCTCTTCGTCGTAAACGTGCGCGTGCACCTTCATCTTGTGGGCATGGGCGGCTTTCACGATCGCAAAATAGTCCTCGCGCGTCAGGCCGGAGTGCGCCTTGATGACATCCACGCCCTGCTTGTAGAGGCTCTCAACGGCCTCGGCGGCTTCTTTCGGACTGGCGATGACGGCAGACCCCTCGGCCGGAAAGCCGCCGAAAGCGCTCCGGGTCACCATCGGGCCCGCGACCTGAAGCCTTGGCCCCGGAATGTCGCCCCTGTCGATACGATCGCGGAGTTCGACACTTTCCTTGGCCGTCCCGCCCAGATCGATGGCACCGGTGACGCCTGACATCAGCATCTGATAGGCTGACAACTCCATGATCCTGGCTATGGAATATTTCTTTCCATCCGCCTTGAGCCATTTGAACCAGTCAGCCTCATTGCCGTAGCCCAGCATGAAAAGATGGGCGTGGGCGTCGATCAGGCCCGGCATCATGGTCTGGCCGCTGGTGTCGATGACGGTCGCGTCGGCTGGGATCTTGATCTCCCTGGCTGGACCGACCTGGATAATCCTGTCGCCCTGGATTACGACCGCTGCATTGTGCAGGGGCGGTGTGGTCAGGCCGCTGATCAGCATGCCCCCGGTGAGAACCGTCGTTTTCACCGGTTGCGCCAGCGCCGGACTGTTCAGCAGCGGCAAGGTCGCCAGCAGCAGGCCACCGAGCAGG
>CAIYSH010000365.1 GCA_903928755.1 uncultured Alphaproteobacteria bacterium
CTGTCCCACAAGTTCGAAGAGCACGGCGCCCCCGACATGACCGAGGTCTTCAAGGCCCTGATGTCCGGCCAGAAACCTTCTGTGCCCTACTTCCTGTCCGACATGGCCAAGGACGCTGCGGGCATGGTCGAGGCCCTGGGCTGGGACAAGGCCCACATTGTCGGCGCCTCCATGGGCGGTATGATCGCCCAGATGCTGGCGGCCGAACATCCGCACAAGGTCCTGTCCCTGACCTCCATCATGTCCACCACCGGCAATCCCACCCTGCCCCCCTCAAAGCCCGAAGCCATGGCCCGGCTGACCGATCGCGGGCCCGATCCCCGGGAAGACCTTGAAGCCTTTGTCGAACACGGCATAGCCGGAGCGAAGGTCATGGCTGGCGCCGGCAATCCCATTGATGAAGACGCCCAGCGTCAGATCATCCGCGATAACTTCAACAGGTCCTTCTACCCGGTCGGCTTCCTGCGCCAGTATGCGGCGATTGTCGGCAGCGGCGACCGGCGGGCGGCCATTGCGACCATCACGGCCCCAACGGTCGTCATCCACGGCGCAGACGACCCCCTGGTCCCGGTGGAGGGCGGTCACGACACCGCCGCCGTGGTGCCGGGCGCGGAAATGCACGTCCTGCCGGGCATGGGTCACAATCTACCCAAGGGCCTGATCCCCAGGATCGGCGACCTGATCGAACGGGCCGTCGCCCGGGCGAAAGCCGCCGCCTAGCGAAAACCGCATCGCTTTTCCCCCCTCCCCGAATTAGAGGAGGGGGCATGAGTGATGACGCCTATCAAATTGTCTCCCGCGGGCCCCGCGCCGTAGCCGAAGCCGCCGCCGTGGCCATTGACGCCGATCCGGCCCTGGAAGCGGCGACCTATTCCATCCTCGAGGAAGACGAGGACAAGGACGTCTGGCGGATCGACGCCTTCCCGACGACGCCGGAAGAGGTGGAGGGCCTGAGCGCCGTTCTGGCCAGGTTCCCGCCCATGAAGACCGTGGTGGAAAAGCTCGCCGACGCTGATTGGCTGGCCATGGCCCTGTCAGGCCTGCCGCCGGTTCGGGCCGGGCGCTTCTTCGTCTTCGGCGCCCATGACGGCGGCAAGGCGCCGCTCAATACAGTCAACCTGCGGATCGAGGCGGGCGCCGCCTTTGGCACGGGCCACCATGGCACGACGGTGGGTTGTCTCCAGGCCTATCACGACCTGCTCAAGGCCAAGGGCTTCAAGCGCGTTCTGGATGTGGGCGCTGGCACCGGCGTCCTGGCCATCGCTGCGGCCCGCACCGGCACGCCGATTGCGGTCGGAACCGATATTGACGCGCCTTCTGTCAGGATCGCTGGCGAGAACGCCCAACTCAACAAGGCCAAGGCCAGGTTCCTGCTGGCCTCCGGCCTCGGCCACGCCAGCGTTCGCGCCCAGGCGCCCTATGACCTGGTCTTCGCCAATATCCTGGCCCCGCCCCTGGTGGCGCTGAGCCAGGACATCAAGCTGGCCCTCAAGCCCGGCGGCTTAGCCATTCTGTCAGGCCTGCTGCGGTCGCAGGAGCGCCGAGTCCTCGCGGCCTATCGCTCCAAGGGCTTCACGCTGGTCCGCCGCATCCACCGCGACGCCTGGGCGACCC
Organism: uncultured Alphaproteobacteria bacterium; assembly: GCA_903928755.1. GTDB lineage: Bacteria > Pseudomonadota > Alphaproteobacteria > Caulobacterales > Caulobacteraceae > Phenylobacterium. Next base: position 1,615 of record CAIYSH010000365.1, read on the forward strand.
TGGTGATCCGGAGAAGCTGACGAGGCCGCGTGCTCTCTTCAGACGCCTCAAACTCCTGTGACGGTATTAACTGGGCTCGCCATGCAAACCTTCGATATTCGATACGCGAAGACGCATCTGTCCAGCCTCGTCGATGCAGCTTCGCGTGGTCAGGCCTTCCTGATCGCCAAATCTGGAGTTCCTCTTGTCATGGTCTCGGCGATTTCGGAACCGCCCGCTAAGGCGCAACGGAGAATTGGCTTTCTGTCTGGTTTGCTGACAGTCCCTGATGACTTTGACCGCCTTGGACAAGACGAAGTCGAGCGGCTATTCGACCCAATCTGCTTAGGACCCGCAGAGCCTGCCTAATCCTGAGTTCTGAATATCCCCTTTTTCCGGGGCATCTGGGCGACCGATGGCATGCTCCCAGCCTAGTAGATAGAACCTGACATTGGGGTCTCGTTGGACACAGCTTGGCGAAGGACCGCTTGCTGGCTGGGGACCAACGAACGTTTCCGAGACGTAGCGGAAGTTAGCCGTCATGCTCCGATCCACTTGCGCCAGATTGAGGACGCATGGACCCAGTCTGCCAGGGCAGCGTAGCTGGAATTGTTGGGATGAACGCCATCCCCGGCCTCAGCTTCTCGCCGCCAGATCGGGTAAAGCCCATCTATCGCAGTAGCGACACTCAGGTATGGGACGGCTAATTCCACGCATATTTCGGAGAGCTTTTGATCTAGACGACGGGCGCGAGCATTGACCGCCGTTTCGTCGCTCACAGGGAGAGGCCCCATCACGATGGTGGGGAGCCAGGCAGCGGCCTCACTCACTAGAGCCTTCGCATTTGCTAAAGACGCTTCAAGCGGAAGGCGCGGGCTCTTCCCATCGTCGCCGTTGGCCACATCATTCAAGCCAAACGAAAAGACCAATCGTCCACCGCAATTCGGAGGCAGTCGCGCACTCGCCTCGCCGCTCCAACGAGCGAGTATGTCCCCGCTTGTGTCGCGCCGGACACCAAGGTTGTAGCAAGTCAGGTCGATGCCGGCGCGCCGCTCCGCCGCGCACACACGACCGACCCAGCCCAGAGCCAGTCAGGTCAGCCCGGCACAGTCAATGGAGACAACAAGCAAGCCCGAGCCTCGACTCGGAGCGCCCCACCCGTTCAATTCAAAGCCACATGCTGAGAATATTCC
>CAIYSH010000366.1 GCA_903928755.1 uncultured Alphaproteobacteria bacterium
CAAAGCCCTTTGCCGGTAGACTGGTCGGCGCAGCGGGCCATTTTCCAGAATGCCGGGCGTCGCGCTACTTAGGATCTTCTGGCGTATAACTTGGCGTTCCACCGCGGTCAGACTTGCTCTGGAAGAGCTGAATTATGGCGCGGTTGGATCCCTGATATGACGGTTAAAATTCCCTGCAATGGGGCAACCAATTCCCTGATAAACCTGGAACAGGGAATTATGCATTTGCGCCGGACAACTTGCTGATTTCAGGCGATATTTTCGACCAGGATTTGATCGACAGTACGCTCTCGTGGCAATATTTCCCTGAAAATCGACATTTTTTGTTTTTGCAGGGAATTACGGGTTTTCAGTTGGGGCCTGCTGAAAGGCACACTTCTGATATGGGCCTGGAGAAATTGGGCGAATGTTCTGGAGATTTCCGCATAATTGGCATATCCGGAGAGCAGGGCGTGGCTCTCTGGCTTCGGTAAGGCCCTGATTTTTCGGATATTCTCACCGCCCCAGTCGTACACTCGGAATTGAGTGGGACTGCGTGGTGGGTGCAGTAGGATTCGAACCTACGACCCGCTGATTAAGAGTCAGCTGCTCTACCAACTGAGCTATGCACCCTAAGCGCGATCCGACTACAATGCGGTGGTCGGCGGCAAGGGCGCGGAACATACTGCAAGCGGCGATGAAAGCAAGGCGCGAAAGCGGAAGAATGTGATGGCGAAGCGGAACCTCAGCGGTGCGGTGAATTTCAGGTATCTCGAGGACTACACGGCAGGTGATGCGCAGGTGATAGATGAGGTGCTGGGCCTGTTCCGCGAGCAGGCCCGGGTCTGGCTGCCCCTGCTGGATCCCGACGCGGAGGGCTGGGAGGATGCGGTCCACTCCATCAAGGGCACGGCGCGGGCCGTGGGGGCGTTTGATCTGGGGGACATGTGCCAGGTCTGCGAGAACGAGGGCCCCCATCGCCTTGTCGCCGTGCGCGATGCCCTGGACCTCGCCCTGCAGGATGTGGCGGCCTATGCCCATGAGCGGGCCCTGAACTTCCTGCGGGGAAAGACCTAGAGGCCTTTCCGTGCCGACAGAGCCGCCTGCAGGGACAAAAGGGGCTCTCATTCAAAAAGCCGGAGCGTGTTTCGACCTGACAGCTGGTGCCAACGTCTGGAACGCGCTCTAGATTCCCGCCCCGTTATCAATGGCGCGAAGGGCCTCTTCATGGGTCGTGGCCTCGGCCGTAATCCAGGCAATGAAGGCCTTGACCTGGGGCAGGCGGGCCTTGGCCTTGGAGTGGACAAGGTAATAGGCAAAATCCACGGCGGTGGAGATCTGCAGGGGTGAGATCAGCCGTCCGGCCTCGAGATCGTCCTGGGCGATGGTGCGCTTGGCCAGGGCGACGCCGCGTCCGTTCACCGCGGCCTCGATGGCCAGGCTCGACTGGTTGAAGCGTGGCCCCCTGGCACCGTCGACGCTTTTCAGACCCCGGGCGGCCAGCCACATGGTCCAGTCGGGGCAGCTGTCATCAGGATCTGGCGATCCGTCGTGCAGCAGGATGTGGTTGGCGAGGTCGGCCGGCGTATTCAGGGGATTATGAGCATACAGGTCCGGACTGATGACCGGAATGACCGTCTCGCCGATCAGGCGATGGACTTCCAGGCCGGGATAGCGTCCCCCGCCATAGCGGATGGCCATGTCGACCTCGCCAGCCGAAAGATCGACCAGTTCAAGGCCCGCTGACAGCCAGACATCGATGTGAGGATGCAACTGCTCGAACCGGCCCAGGCGCGGGACCAGCCACTTGGCGGCGAAGGAGGGGGCAGCCGTCAGGGTCAGGCGTCGCCCGTCGACGGCGGCGGTCAGCATGGAGGCCGCCTCGGCCAGCCGGTCGAAGGCCTCGCGCAGGGCGGGCAGGGCGGTCTGGGCCGCGTCGGTCAGCAGCAGACCCTTGGGCGTCCGCTTGAACAGCGGGGCCCCCACATAATCCTCGAGGTTCTGGATCTGCTGGCTGACCGCGCCCGGGGTGACGGTCAGTTCCTCGGCCGCCCGGGAGAAATTGAGGTGACGGGCGGCGGACTCAAACGCCCGCAGGGCGTTCAGGGGCGGCAGTCTGCGACGATCTGTGTTTCGTTCCACGAGTTTTCCTGACAGCCCCGGCAGAAGTCCTTGGGTTGCGAATTGGGCGCGCCGCCACCTATTTGCAAGGTTTGATCGCTGTATCAGCTGTGCTTTTGCGCTCGAGTCCGAAGCCTGAGGTGCATATGACGCAGTTCGTCCCTGGATCAAACGCGTATCAGAGAAGCTGTCGACATGTCCCGCCCTGCGTCCTCGAAACCGAAGGCTGGTCTGGTTCTTCTGAGCGGCGAGTCTTCGCGCCATCCTGGCCGGGTCTGGCTGGTCGGTGCCGGTCCCGGTGATCCAGACCTTCTGACCGTCAAGGCCCTGCGTATTCTGGGAACAGCCGATGTGGTCGTGCATGACGGTCTGGTTCCGGACGAGATCCTCGCCCTTGCGCCTCCGGGTGCCCAGCAGATTTCGGTGGCCAAGCGCAAGTCGCGGCATACCTATGCCCAGGATGAAATCAACGCCCTGCTGGTGGCCTTCGCCCGCCAGGGTCTGACCGTGGTCCGTCTCAAGGGCGGCGATCCCTTCATCTTCGGACGGGGTGGCGAGGAACTTGAGGCCTGCCGGGCGGCCGGGGTGGAGTGTCAGGTCATCCCCGGGGTGACGGCGGCCCTTGCGGCGTCGGCCTCGGCTGGTGCACCCTTGACCCATCGGACCTCGGCCCAGGCCGTCACCTTCGTCACCGGTCACGCGGCACGGGATGAGGATCCGGATCTGGACTGGACAGGTCTGGCCAGGACCAATCACACAGTGGTCATCTATATGGGCCTGTCGGCGGCCCCGAAAATTGCCGGACGCCTTCTGGAGGCAGGTCGGGCACCCGCGACACCGGCCCTGATTGTCGTCGATGCCAGCCGGTCCTCGGAATGCCGGATCATGACGACCCTGGGCCGTCTGGCCGAGGCGGCGGAGGGGCTGTCCGGGCCCGCCCTGTTGATGGTCGGAGAGGCCATGGCGCTTGCCCGGTCCGGGGATGTGGCCCGGGCCCCGGCCCTCAGTGAAACGCTTGCAGGAGTGCGCGCATGAAGGCCCTTACGGCAAATCGCCTGACGGATGGCGAAGTGGTGTTCTGGAAGGCCGGCGCCTGGGTGGAGCGGTTCGCCGATGCGGAACTGTTCGACAGGGACGATCCCGCCGTTTTGGCGGAGGGGCACGCCAAATCCCAGCCGACGGTCGTGGTCGATGCCTATCTGATCGACCTGATGGAAAGCGAAGGGCTCTGGGCTCCGGTGAGCTATCGGGAACGGATCCGGGCCCTGGGGCCTACCAATCATCTTCATCACGGTAAACAGGCGGAAGGGGGCGATGCGATTTCGGCCCTCCAGCACGCCCATGGTGCCGCCCGGTCATCTGGCCGGGTCAACCTGATCAAGCGGAAATAGGGCAAGGTCATGTATCAGTACGACAGCCTCGATCGCGAAATCCTGGCCGACCGGTCCGCGGAATTCCGCGACCAGGTGGCCCGGCGCCTGGCCGGCGAGATGACGGAAGAGCAGTTCAAGCCCCTGAGGCTGATGAACGGCCTCTATCTGCAACTGCATGCCTACATGCTCAGGGTGGCCATTCCCTATGGCACGATGAGCGGCAGACAGTTGCGCAAGCTGGCCGATATCGGCCGACGCTATGACCGGGGATATGGCCATTTCACCACCCGGACCAACCTGCAGTTTCACTGGGTGAAGCTGGCCGATACGCCGGACATTCTGGACGAGCTGGCCAGCATTGACATGCATGCCATTCAGACCAGCGGTAACTGCATCCGCAATGTGACGGCCGATCCCTATGCCGGGGCGACAGCCGACGAAATCGACGATCCCAGGATCTGGTCCGAGGCCATCCGCCAGTGGTCGAGCTTGCACCCGGAATTTTCCTTCCTGCCGCGCAAGTTCAAGATCGCCATAACAGCCTCGGCCAGGGACCGGACCGTCGCCCGGGCCCATGACATCGGTCTGATGGTGCGCCGCGCCCGGGACGGGACCCTGGGCTTTGAAGTGATTGTCGGCGGCGGCATGGGCCGGACGCCGTTCATCGGTCCAACCATCCGCGAATTCCTGCCTGCCAACCGGTTGTTCTCGTATCTGGAGGCCATCCTGCGGGTCTATAACCGTCATGGTCGCCGGGACAACATCTACAAGGCGCGGATCAAGATCCTGGTTTCCGCTCTGGGGCGTGAGGCATTCGCCCGTCAGGTCGATGAGGAGTGGGCCCTGGTCGGTGAGGCCGGGGATTTGCCCGATACCGAGATCGCCCGGATCCGCGGGGCCTTCGCACCAAAGGCCTTTGAGAGCCTGCCTGCCAGGTCTGAAATCTATGACGCTGCCCTGGCCGATGATCCTGCCTTTGCGCGGTTCGCCCGCAACAACCTCAAACCCCACAAGCGGCAGGGATATACGATTGTCGAGATCTCCCTGAAGGCGATCGGGGAAACCCCTGGGGACGCGTCTTCCGACCAGATGGATGTGGTCGCCGACCTGGCCGAGCGTTACGGGCAGGACGATGTGCGGGTGACCCATGAGCAGAATCTGGTCCTGCCCCATGTGAAGCTTGAGGACGCTCCGGCGGTCCATCGCGCCCTGGCCTCCGTGGGTCTCGGCACGCCGAACATCAACCTCATTTCCGATATCATTGCCTGCCCTGGCCTTGATTACTGTGCCCTGGCCAATGCCCGGGCCATCATCATTGCCCAGGACATTGCCCGCCGGTTCGCAGACCAGGACCGAGCGGAACAGGTTGGGGAACTGAAGATCAAGATTTCAGGCTGCATCAATGCCTGCGGACACCACCATGTGGGCCATATCGGCATTCTGGGCGTCGATAAGAAGGGCGAGGAATTCTATCAGCTGACCCTCGGCGGATCCGGGGCCGAAGACGCCGCCATCGGCAGGATCCTGGGCCCGGCCCTGCCACTGGACAAGGTGACGGACGCCGTCGACGCCCTTGTGGAAGTCTATCTGCGGGAACGTCAGGGGGATGAGCGGTTCCTCGACACCTATCGTCGTACCGGTGATGCGCCGTTCAAGGAGGCCGTCTATGCCGAAACTCATTAAGCTTGAGGCCGACGGTTTCATTGAGGTCGATGACCCCTTCACCCCTGTCGCAGACGACGAGGCCTTGCCCGACGGCGATGTGATCCTTTCCTTGACCCGGTTCCGGGCCGAGGGTGAAGGGTTACTGGGGCAGGGGCGACGCATGGGCGTCCGGATCGAGCCGTCCGAAGAGGTCGAGGCCCTGACCCGGGATCTGCCGCGGCTGGCCCTGGTGGCGCTGTCCTTTCCGAAATTCCGCGATGGTCGGGCCTTCACCTCGGCACATGTTTTAAGCCAGCGTCTGGCGTTTTCGGGCGAAATCCGTGCCGTGGGCGAAGTCCTCCGTGATCTGGCCGGGTTCATGGTCCGTTGCGGTTTCAATGCGTTCGAACCGGCAGACGGGGCGACCTTGGACCAATGGGCCAGGTCGGTGCACAGCCACAGGCATGTATACCAGAGGGCCGCAGACGCGCGTATTCCGGCTTTCCTCGAGCGGGAGAGGGTTGATCGCCATGGCCTATGATCATGCCGAAACGCCGTCCCTGACGGCCCGCCTTGATGCGGACCTGCGTCATGCAGACCCGGTCACCATCCTGGAGGCCGCCATCCAGGCCTTTGGCGATCGCCTGGCCCTGGTGTCATCCTTTGGTGCCGAATCCGCCGTGCTTCTGCATCTGGTGGCGCGATTGAAGCCGGACATGGCCGTCATGTTCCTGGATACCGGCATGCTGTTCGGGCAGACCCTGGACTATCGGCGCAGCCTGACGGCCCGGCTCGGCCTGACCGGCGTTAAGGATCTGCGTCCGGCCTTTGCCGATCTCGCGACGGCGGATCCGGATGCCAGGCTCTGGCAGAGCGACACCGACGCCTGCTGTCATGTGCGGAAGGTCCTGCCGCTTGATCGCGCCCTGGCCGGATATGATGCCTGGATCACCGGGCGTAAACGTTTCCATGGCGGGGATCGCCTCAGCCTGCCGGTGGTGGAAGCCGCTGACCATCAGGTGAAGTTCAATCCCCTTGCGAACTGGGGAAAAGCGGAGCTTGACGCTTACATGGCGCAGCACCAGCTTCCAGCGCACCCGCTTGTCGCCCAGGGGTTCCCGTCCATAGGGTGCTGGCCCTGCACCCAGGCGGTCGAGGACGGCAAGGATGTCCGGGCCGGGCGATGGGCGGGTTCCGAAAAGAGCGAATGCGGCATACATGTCGCCCGCGCGCCAGGCGTCGTCCCCAATGTGGGCGGCGACATCTAGCGGCGTCAGACAAGAAGACCCGATCATGACCGAACCGACTGCAGCTCCTGCCGCAAAAAAGAGTGCTTTTCTGACGGAAACCGTAACCTGGACCCGGCACTGGACCGACAGGCTGTTCTCATTCCGGACGACCCGCGATCCGGCCTTCCGCTTTCAGAGCGGGCAGTTCGTGATGGTGGGGCTGGAAGTGGACGGAAAACCACTGCTTCGTGCCTATTCCATTGCCAGTCCGTCCTGGCATGAGGAGCTGGAATTCTACTCCATCAAGGTGCCTGATGGTCCCCTGACCTCCAGGCTGCAGAATATCGAGGTGGGAGATCAGGTGCTGATCGGCCGCAAGCCGACGGGCACCCTGGTGCTGGATGGCCTGAAGCCCGGCAAGCGATTGTTCATGCTGGGCACCGGCACCGGACTGGCACCCTGGCTGAGCCTTGCCCGTGATCCTGAAGTCTATGACCGGTTTGAAGAGGTCATCGTCACCCATACCGTGCGTCAGGTTGCGGACCTGAACTACAGGGACATGTTCGAAACCGACCTGCCCAGGGATGAGATTCTGGGAGAGATCATCGGCGACAAGCTGCGGTATTATCCCACCGTAACCCGGGAGCCCTTCAAAACCCGGGGCCGGATCACGGATCTGATCGCGTCAGGGCAGATGTGTCGTGATCTGGGTCTTCCGGATCTGGACCCTGCCACAGATCGTCTGATGCTGTGTGGTGGACCGTCCGTATTGGCGGACCTCAAGGTCCTGCTTGAAAACAGAGGCTATAAGGAAGGCTCGCTCGCCGCCCCCGGAGACTATGTACTCGAGCGGGCATTTGTCGAAACCTGAAGCAGGCTCCGGCTTCAGGGGCCTATTTCTGGCTGGGGGGACAGCCCTGGAATACCCCGACCGGACTGACCGACAACTGGGCGAGGTTCAGGCCGCGCAGGGCGGCCATGGAGGCTGCACTCATGCCGGTGAAGAGGTCTATGCGCGCGCCCTTGATGGAACCGCCGGTATCAGCAGCATACCAGTAGCCGTCATGGGCTGACCCATCGGGCATGGGCAGGCCTACCGTCTCCTTGATGAACAATACGCTGCGTTTCGGGATGACCCGGGTGTCGATCGCGGCCGTGCGCATGGCTACGACCCGGCAGCCGATGGAGTCCATGACCCCCACGCCCCTGGCTCCTGCATGATAGAGACTGGCCTTGAGCTTGTAGGTCGACGACCCTGGCAGGGTGCCCGTCATGAGCCCGATCAGGACATCACCGATCGGGTCACTCTGTATCGGCTCTGCCCGGGTCGCGTTTGCCAGAAGAACAAGCGGCAATGCGACCAGGGCGGCGAGGTGGCGTCCCATGATGGCGTCATCCTTCGTCCCTGTTCAACCGGATGTTTAGCCCGGCATTGGGCGTTTAACAACGGATTGGCCATCTTGAGCTCTGTTGCTAGAGCTTCAGGGAGGTTGGTCGGCTTTCCCAAATCCGGGCTTGCCAGTAATCCGGGGGCACAGATTTGCGTATTTACGGCGACTCCATCTCGGGAAATTGCCTGAAGGTCAAATGGACGGCTGACCGTCTTGGGCAGCCCTATGAATGGGTCGAAACCGATGTTCTCAAGGGAGAAACCCGGACGGCCGAGTTCCTGGCGGTCAATCCGGCAGGCCAGGTGCCCTTGATCGTTCTGGACGATGGCCGGCCCCTGGCCCAGTCCAATGCCATCATCCTCCACCTTGCCGAGGGATCTTCCCTGGTCCCTGTCGATGCCTACGACCGGGCCAGGATGCTGGAATGGATGTTCTGGGAACAGTACAGCCATGAGCCCTATGTGGCGGTGGCCAGGTTCCAGGTCCGCTATCTCGGCAAGCCGGTCTCAGACCTGGACCCTGGGCTGATGGTGCGCGGCAATGTGGCCCTGTCACGGATGGAGTCTGCCCTGATCGGCTCGTCCTTCCTGGTCGGACAGGCCTTCACCCTGGCCGATATTGCCCTGGTCGCCTATACGCGAATGGCCGGGGAGGGTGGTTTTGATCTGGGACTTTATCCGGGTATTCAGGCCTGGATTGCGCGCGTAGAGGCGGAACTGGATCTTTCACCCCTTTGAGGTGCTTGCCTTCTGGCAGATTCCCCACCACACCCCGGGATATGAAACGTCTTTTCCTTGTCCTGAGCCTGTCTTTAGGCCTGGTGCCGGTCGCCGCCCTTGCCTGGGGAGGGTCTGGCCACAGGATGATTGGTCAGGTCGCCATCGAGTCCCTTCCCTCCGACCTGCCCGGCTTCCTGCGTAATCCCAGGGCGGCGACAGATGTCGGGGAGCTGGCCCGCGAGCCTGATCGCTGGAAGGGGGCCGGAAAGGTTCATGACCAGAACCGCGATCCAGGGCATTTTGTGGACCTGTCAGATGACGGGACCATACTGGGTGGCCCTCGTCTGGAAAACCTGCCGACGACCCGCAAGGACTATGAGGCTGCCCTCAAGGCCGCGGGAACCAACAGCTGGGATGCCGGTTATCTGCCCTATTCGATCCTGGAGACCCAGCAGCAACTGACCAAGGATTTCGCCTATTGGCGGGTCACAGTCGCGGCGGAGCGGCGGGAACGGAACCCGGCGCACCGGGCCTGGCTCAAGGCAGACCTGGCCAGACGCGAAGACCTGATCCTGTCGACCCTCGGGCAATTGTCGCACTATGTCGGCGATGGATCCCAGCCCCTGCATGTGACGGTCCATTATAACGGCTGGGGCGATTTTCCAGATCCCAAGGGATACACGACCAACCGGGTGCACGGTCCGTTTGAAAGTGACTTCGTGGCCGCCAATATCAGCCTGCGGGATGTGCGGGGTGCCATGTTGCCGCTGAAACCGGCGACCGGTCCGCTGGAAGCCCGTATTGCAGCCTATCTGGTGGCGACGGGCCGATCGGTCATTCCATTCTATGAGCTTGAGAAACAGGGTGGGTTTCAGGGCGCTGATCCCAGAGGTGTGGCCTTTGCGCTTACGGGCCTGTCGACCGGGGCCAGTGAGTTCCGGGACCTGATTGTCGAGGCCTGGAGAACGTCACCCAGGATGACTGTCGGCTGGCCTGCCGTCAGTCTGGCGGATGTGGAGTCCGGTCGCGTCGATGCCTATCTGGCCCTCTACAGCAAGGATTGAGACCCATGGCCCAAGCCCGGATCATCGATGGTCGCGCAACGGCGGAGCGCCTTCGCGCTGACCTTGCCGTGGAAGTGGCGCGGCTCAAGTCCGAACACGGGTTAACCCCTGGCCTGGCTGTAATCCTGGTTGGCGATGATGGGGCCAGCCAGGTCTATGTCCGCTCCAAGGGGGAACAGTCCAGGGCCGCCGGCATGCATTCGGTGACCCATATCCTGCCCGCTGGAACCTCCCAGACCGAGCTTCTGGCCCTGGTTCGCCATCTGAACGGTGATCCTGCCATTCACGGCATTCTCGTCCAGTTGCCGCTGCCAGCAGGGCTGGATGAAAAGGCGATTATCCAGGCCATAGATCCGGACAAGGATGTGGATGGCCTTCATGTGATCAATGCCGGGCGGCTCTCGCAGGGTGTGCCCTGTCTGGCGCCCTGCACGCCGGTGGGCTGCATGATCCTGCTGCGCGAAACCCTCGGGCAGGACCTTTCCGGCAAGCGTGCCGTGGTGATCGGGCGATCTGTCCTTGTGGGACGCCCTGTGGCGCAGCTTCTCCTGCAGGCAGATTGCACGGTCACGATTGCCCATTCCAGAACCCGGGATCTGGCGTCAGTCTGCCGCGAGGCCGATATCCTGGTGGCGGCTGCCGGGCGCGCCCAGATGGTCAAGGCCGACTGGCTGAAGCCGGGGGTGACCGTGATCGATGTCGGCACCAATCCGGTGCCGTTCCGGGACCCCGTCAAGGCTGCAGCGGGCAGGACCCGGCTGGTGGGTGATGTGGATTACAAGGCGGCCCTGGACGTGGCCCATGCCATAACCCCCGTGCCAGGAGGCGTGGGGCCCATGACGGTCGCCTGTCTGCTGGTCAATACGGTCATGGCGGCCAAGCGCATCGCCGGACTGAAGGCCTAAAACCTGGTCCGGGGAACGCGATTGCGGATCGGAACAGGCTCTAGGGCGTTTGCAGGCTGGTATTTGTATCGGCAACGACTTTTGTCAGGGTTTCGCCAACCGCCTGGTTGAAGGCGGTGACGATGGATGAGACCCGGTTCCCCCTTGCCCTTTGGGCAAACGACAGGGTCTCATCCCTGACCAGTGCCCGGTCAGAGTTGCGGATCAGGACGAGGTGGACCTCGATGCGCACTTCGGGTGCCGCCCGCGGGCCATGGTCATAGGCCGCTTCGAACCTCTGAACGTCGAGCCTCAGCGTGTAGTCGGCCTTGGCCGGCTCGCCGCGCGCAATCAGACGGGCAGGCCCCGGCCCGGCATTGAAGGTGGAGACGAGGGCTTCATTGAACAGGGTGTCGGCCTGCTGGGCCCAGCGGGATTGGGCCAGATAGGCAACTTCCGAGCCTGTGACCGTGAGAATTCTGTCTCCTGCGGCCGCGGCTGTAAAAGTTCCGGCTGCCCGCAGGACACCAACCTTCGGCCCGGTTCCAATACTGCTTGAAGTCTCGTTGTGCGGTCCGTCAAAACGATAGAGCTGCGCGGGCTTGGTTTTGGGAAAGACCGTAATGCAGCCACCAACACCCAGAGCCAGAACAAGGACGAGGAGTTTCGCAATCCGGTTCATGGCTTGATCTCTTTTTCGGTGGCCGATGACTTGCCCACGAGGGCCTGCGGGTTCGATTCCAGTTCGCGCACCAATCGGTCGAGGGACTGGGCCGTGGACTGGAGCGAACTGACAGCTGCCGTCAGTTGTGGCAGGCCAGTTGTCACAAACTCATTGGCAGGACCATCCAGCCTGCCCATCACGTTGCGCAGATCCTTGGCTGCGCTTTGTGCTTCGACGGCAGCATCGGTCATGGACTTGAGGCTGCGCTTTCCGTCATTGTCTACAAGCGACTGGCTCGCCGCTGAAAGCGCCGTAATCTGCTGGGCGGCGGCATCAATGTTCTGAAGTGCGGACTGTGCATCCCCGATCAATTGCTTCTTTGACGCCAGTTCGGCCGTGACGGCCTGGGTTTCGCCAAGCGCCTTGCCAAAAGTCTTGATGTTCTGGTCTGACAGGACACGATTGACCCTGTCGAGGGCTTCGACCGTCCGGGCCAGAACCGTGCCGCCACCTTCCAGAAGGTCAGACAGGGCACTGCGTCGTGACAGGATCAGGGGGATCTTGCCGAGAGGAGTTTCGTCTTTAAGCAGGGGTTGGCGCGGCGATCCGGCAGATATCTGAATGAAACTGACGCCGGTAATGCCCTGGGGCTCGATGGTTGCGTAGGAATCGGCCCTGACCGGCACCTCCGAACCCATGCGGACATGCGCCGTAACGTTCATCGGATTGGCCTTGCTCAGCTCGATCTTGGTGATTTCACCGACCTTGATCCCGTTGAACCGGACCTCACCCCCCTGGCTGAGCCCGTTGATCGGCCCCGGAAAATTGATGTCGTAGAGATTGTAGTCCCGGTTCAGGCTGACCCTGGCCAGCCAGACAGAGAAAATGACCACCCCAAAGAACAGCAGGAGGGTCGACAGGCCGACAACAGCATAGTTTGCGTCTTTTTCCATCAAGCGAGAGTCCGGTGTTTTTGGCCCGCCGCACGGCCGCGCGGCCCCAGGAAATATTCCCGAATCCAGGGGTGATCAGACTGCTCCAGGGTTTCCACCGGGGCGACGGCGACCACCTTCCTGTCGGCCAGCACGGCGACACGGTCGGTAATCGTATAGAGGCTGTCCAGGTCGTGCGTGATCATG